>JAUPLZ010000094.1 GCA_030836705.1 Campylobacterota bacterium | reverse complement strand
TTGGTTGCAAAATTTGTTAAATATAGATCTATCACTTATATACCAAGCTGCCATTTTTTGAGTGAAGTAACTAACAATGGTTTAATTGCAAGAGTTAAAGATTTTGTCAATATTTTATATTACAACCTTGTTAACGAATTTATTACCATTAATGATTTCAATAAACGGCTTATTCTTCAAAGAGGCGTAAAATCTAAAATCCACACGGTGCCAAATGGTATAGAATTTGATAAATATAAAATTTATAATAAAAACAAAGCAAGAAAAATGTTAAATTTATTGGAAGAAAAAATAAATATAGCTTTAGTAGGCAGAGTGCAGTTGTGGAATAAGGGACATGATATTTTACTTAAAATGGTAAATAAATATAAAAATGAGCTAAAAAATTATAAATTTATCATTGTTGGTACAGGAGAAGATTTAGAAAGTTTTGGTCAGCAAGTTAAAGAGTTAGGACTTGTTGAATATTTTACATTTTTAGGACATCAAAGAGATTTGAGTGCTGTTTATTCAGCTATTGATGGAATTATTATTCCATCAAGATTTGAAGCTGGCGCAGGAACTCCAATGGTATTACTAGAGGCACTATATTATAAATTGCCTATAGTAATGACTAATCTGCCTGATATGGATGCTTATTTGCCAATTAATAGTTTATTTAAAAAAGGGAATGTGGATGATTTTTTTGAGAAAATTATAACTATAGATGCAAAAATTATAAGCGAAAGTAAACGAAATGAAATAGTAGTCAAACACTCTTTGGATAATTTTCAAAAAGAGTTTGAGAAGGTCATCTTAAAACATGAATGAGTTAATAAATATGAGGTGTTTTATTGAAAATAATCTACGATAACATAATCTTCTCTCTCCAAAAAGCAGGTGGTATTTCTATTTATTGGGCAGAAATTATCCAAAGATTAGTTAAAAATGAAAAAGAAGTGAACTTTTATGAAGTAGAAAATCAAAATATTTTTAGAAAAGAGCTGAATATTCAAACTCAAAAAGAAAGTAGTATGAGTGTTAAACTTCTTCGGTATTTGCCATTTTTAAAAAAATTACCAGCTAAATCTATTTTTCATAGTAGTTATTTTAGAACTACATTGCAAAAAGATATAGTAAAAATAGTTACGGTATATGATTTCACCTATGAGTACTACAGAACAGGTTTAGCAAGACATATTCATAGTTGGCAAAAAAACTTTGCAATTAAAAATGCCGATGGGGTTATATGTATATCTGATAGTACAAAAAATGATTTATTTAAATTTTTACCTAAGATAGATAAACAAAAAGTTAAAACAATTTATATTAGTGCTGGTGAAGAATTTTATCAAATTGAAGATTTAAGATCTAAAGTTGAAGGTAGTAAATTTCAAGATTTGATGGATAAAAAAATAATACTTTATGTAGGCGATAGAAAAAGCTCATATAAGAACTTTTCTTTAGCGGTTGATATAGTGAATTCACTAGAAGATTATATTTTGGTAAGTGTTGGGTCAGGTCAAATAATAGATGATGAAAAAGTTTTTATAGATATGAATCTTCAAGATAGATTTCATCATTTTTTGGGAATTAGTTCTGATGAGTTAAATATACTTTATAATCTTTCTTTTTGTTTACTATATCCATCAAGTTATGAAGGTTTTGGAATACCTATACTTGAAGCTATGAGAGCTGGTTGCCCAGTGATAAGTACAAACTTTTCATCTATTCCTGAAGTTGCAGGAGATGCTGCACTTTTAGTAGATGAAATCAAAAAAGAAAGATTTGTAGAATCGGTAAAATTACTTGAAGATACAAACTTGAGAATAAAATTGATTGACAAAGGTTTGCTTCAAGCTAGTAAGTTTACTTGGGATAAATGCTTTGAGGAAACTATAAATTTTTATAATGAAGTGTATAAAAGGAAATTTGAAAAATGAAAAAAGCGATAATCACAGGTATAACAGGTCAAGATGGTAGCTATCTTGCTGAGTTGTTGCTTTCAAAAGGTTATGAAGTACATGGACTAGTAAGAAGAGAGTCTTTTGAAGATATTGAAAAATTGGATAATATAAAGCATATTAAAGATCAATTGCATTTACATGAGGGTAGTTTAAATGACCATTTAACTATTTATAAAATATTCTCAAAGGTTTTACCTGATGAGTGCTATCATCTTTCAGCTTCTAGTTTTGTGAACTACTCTTTTAACGATGAGTTTCAAACTATGAATAATAACTTTAATTCAACCCATTACTTGCTTTCTACTATTCGAGAAGTAAAAAAAGATTGTAAATTTTACTTTGCAGGTAGTAGTGAGATGTTTGGAGAACCAATAGAAACCCCACAAAATGAAGGTACACCTTTTAATCCAAAAAGTATCTATGGTATCTCAAAAGTATCTAGCCACTATTTGCTCAAAAACTACAGAGAAAAAGAGGGAATATTTGCTTGTACTGGAATAATGTACAATCATGAAAGCCCAAGGAGAGGTAGTCAATTTGTTACTAAAAAGATTATTTCTTCTGCTGTAAGAATTAAAATGGGTTTACAAAAAGAACTTTATCTTGGAAATCTTGATGCAAAAAGAGATTGGGGTTATGCTCCTGATTATGTAAATGCTATGTGGATGATTTTGCAACAAAAAAAAGCTGATGATTTTATAATAGCTACAGGGAAACTACATACAGTTAGAGAGTTTTTAGATATTGCCTTTTCTTATTTGGATTTGGATTATAAAGATTATGTAAAAGTTGATCCAAAATTTTATAGAGCAAGTGAAAAAAACCCACTATGTGGAAATCCTAATAAAATAAAAGAAATGATTGGATGGAAGAATACTAAAAGTTTGGAAGAAATTATAAAAGAGATGATTGATAGTGAATTTAAAAGGACAAAGATATTATGAAAATATCAATCATAACCGTAGTCTGGAACAATAAAGAGACCATAAAAGATGCTATAGACTCGGTGTTAGGGCAGACTTATAAAAATATAGAATATATCATAGTTGATGGTGCTAGTACTGATGGAACTGTAGAGGTAGTGCAAAGCTATGGGGATAAGATAAGCAAGTTTGTCAGTGAGCCAGACCGTGGGCTTTATGATGCTATGAATAAAGGCATTGCACTAGCTACCGGGGATGTCGTGGGGATACTCAACAGTGATGACTTTTATATAGATGAGTATGTAATAGAAAAGATTGTCAAAGAGTTTGAAGATAAACAAGTCGATAGTGTATTTGCAGATCTTGTGTTTGTGAAGCCTGAGAATCTTGATAATGTAGTAAGATACTACGATAGTAGTCATTTTAGCCCAGATAAATTTGCATATGGTTGGATGCCTGCTCATCCTACATTTTTTGTAAAAAGAGAAGTTTATGAAAAATATGGTGTATTTAAAACAGATTATAAGATAGCAGCTGATTATGAGCTGTTAACTAGATTTTTTGCTAAACATAAAATTAGTTATAGCTACATAAAAGAGCCAATAGTAAAGATGCGAATGGGTGGAGCTAGCACAAGCGGAATTAAAAGTAACTACATACTTAACAAAGAAATCATAAGAGCTTGTAGAGAAAATAATATATATACAAATTGGCTAATGATTTTAAGTAAATATCCAAAAAAAATACTCGGGTTATTTAAAAAATGAAAAAACTTCTAATCACTGGTTCAAGCGGTTTTGTAGGAAGCTATTTTATAAATAAATATAAAGAGAAGTATGAGATAAAATCGTTTAGTTTTTTAAAAAACGATCTTAATAGTTTGGATTGCAGTAGTATAGATGCAGTTTTTCATCTATCTGCATTGGTTCATCAAATGGGCGGAGCGAGTGCGTACGAGTATGAAAGGGTAAATGTAACTCAAACTTTAGAGTTAGCGAAAAAAGCTAAAGAGAGTGGTGTAGGGCAGTTTGTCTTTATGAGCACGGTTAAAGTTTATGGCGAAGAGACTGACGCAAAATACAGTGAAAACAGTGAGTGTCACCCAGAAGATGAATATGGGAAGAGTAAATTAAAAGCAGAGTTAGAACTTGCTAGACTTGAAGATGAGAACTTTAAAATAAGTATCATAAGAACCCCGATTATCTACGGATATGGAGTAAAAGCAAATATTAAATCTTTGGTCAAACTAGTAGATAAAATATCGATACTGCCTTTTGGTAAGATAGAAAACAGAAGAAGTATGGTTTACATCGGCAACCTTTGCCATTTGGTCGATGAGGTAATTAGATTCCGTGTCAAGCACGGAATGACGGAATGTAATATTTTTTTGGCAAGTGATGATGAACCTCTTAGTACCACTAAACTTATAGAACTCATAGCAAAAAACTTAGATAAAAAAATATATCTCATAAAAATACCATTTTTTGAAACACTATTGAAGATGCTCAAGCCATCATTTCACAAAAGACTTTATGGAAGTTTGGAAGTTGATAATACTCTCACAAAAGAAAAGTTAAATCTAAAGAATCCTTATAGTGTGGAAGAAGGGATTAGGCTGATGATGCAAGAATGATTTTGAATTTGTATGCTATAATGTACAAAAAACTGTAAGGAATAAATATGCAAGTAGTAAGCATGACAGAAGCTAGAAATAACCTAAAAGCTGTTTTTGATAGTGTTTATAGAGACCATGAGGAAGTAATCATACATAGAAAAGGTCGAGAAAATATTGTATTGATCTCTATGGATGAGTATAATTCCATGAAAGAGACAAGCTATCTTTTAAGTAATCCAAACAATGCAAAGCATATAAGAGAGTCGATTGAGCAGCTTCGAAAAGGTAAAGTTATTGAAAGAGAACTTATAGAATGCGATTGATGTTTTCTGATAAAGCTTGGGATGACTATCTTTATTGGCAGCAAAATGATAAACAAATTTTAAAGAAAATAAATCAACTTATAAAAGATATACAAAGAGATCCATTTGAAGGAATTGGTAAACCAGAACCATTGAAACATGAATTAAGTGGATTTTGGTCTAGAAGAATTACAGATGAACACAGATTGGTTTATCAAGTTAATGAGAGTGAATTGTCAATAGTAACTTGTAGGTTTCATTATTGATGTTCTATATAATTTTATTTTTACTCTCATTTACCCTTACATACCTCATAAAAAACTATGCTATTAAAAAATCGCTTATAGCAGAGGTAAACGAGAGAAGCTCTCATACCGTTCCTACTCCCCATGGCGGTGGGATAGCTGTGTCTGTTGCTTGGTTTGTGGGACTTTTTTACCTCTTTTTTCATAATCAAATCGAACCAACTCTTTTTTATGCGCTCATCATTGGCATTGTAATATCTGCTGTTGGTCTGATAGACGATATAGTGGAGCTTAAACCAAAAACCAGAATGATAGTCTTTGCTTTGGTCGGAGCTGCAGGGCTTGCTATCATAGGTGGGCTAGATATACTAACTTTTGGGCTTTTTGATATATCAAATCCTGTCATTACCTCTATTTTTGCGATGCTTTTGATACTGTGGTATATAAATCTTACTAACTTTATAGATGGTATAGATGGCTATCTGGCTATGAAATTTCTATTTTTGAGTGTGGTTGGACTTGTTCTTTTTGGCGGAATGCATTTTGCGGTGCTTGGTGTATCTGTTTTAGGTTTTTTATACTGGAACTGGCACAAAGCAAAGATATTTATGGGAGATGTGGGGAGTACGCTTCTTGGATATACCATAGCCATCATCACTATCTACTATGCAAATATAGAAGCTTCAAACCTTTGGATATGGATAACGCTGTATGGCGTTTTTTGGTTTGATGCTACATTGACGCTAGTTCGGAGAAAACTAAATGGTGAAAAACTTAGCCTTGCACACAGGAAACACGCCTATCAGAGACTCACTCAAGCCGGATGGAGCCATAGCAGAGTTACTCTTTATGCGCTTGGACTAAATGTAGTGATATTTTTACTGGTATATTTTATACCAAATATTACTGTAAGTTTTATGCTTAGCTTACTATTGCTTTACGGTGCTGTAAAATTTGTAGATATGAAGAAAAAGTTTGAGTAAAGATGAAAAAAGTTGGTAAAATGCTAAAAAATATGACGAAAAATGCAAATACATCAAAATTGGATTAAAAAATGTTTTATATAGATAAGAGAATCTTAAATTTTTTAGTAATTATCTTTCTTTCAATTCTAACTTTTTGGTGGACTTTTTTTATATTTCATCAACCTATGGAGTGGCAGGTAGTTGCAGTTGTAATTACGGTGCGGATTTTTGCATCTTTGCTTATTTTCAAAGATTATAGTTTAAGCTGGTCAAAGGCCACTCAAAGAACATTTTTGCTAAAAAGTGTTGTATATATAGCTGCATTTTTAGTTTATACTCCTTTCTTTTATGCAAAAGTGCGTTTCTCGCTCTTGGCAAGCGAACTTTTTTTATATCTCTTTAGTATCAACTTCTTGATGTATGTTTACTACTACTTTATCAACAAAAACACAACAACAAAAACAAAATCGGCAGTTATATATGGTGCAGGAAAAGCAGGAATCAAGCTTGAAGAGGAGTTTGCAAACAGTGAGTACAAAGTAAAATACTTTGTAGATGACGATATCATACTTCAAAAAAGATCCATAGACGGGATTAGAATCCTCTCAAAAGAAGAACTAAAAGAGCAAATATCAAAAAATGGCAAATTAGATTTATTGGTAATCGCAATGCCCTCAGCATCCAAAGAGAGAGCAAGGGAAATATATGAGAGACTAAGTGCATATTTCAAAACCATAAAGGTTCTTCCTTCGTTTGATGAGATACTAAAAAGCAAAGAGTTTTCTGCTCAATTAAAAGATATAAGTGTAGAAGACCTGCTTGCACGACATCCAAAAGATTTAGATACAGCAGTTATTAAAAACTTTATAAATGGAAAAAAAGTGCTTATTACAGGCGCTGGTGGAAGTATAGGAAGTGAGATAGCTAGACAATGTGTTGCATTTGGAGCAAAGGAGTTGATTTTGCTTGATCACAGTGAGTTTAATCTCTATGCTATTGCCGAAGAACTTTCTAATTTTAGACTGACTCTTGTGATGCAGTCAGTAGTAAATAAAGAACTTTTAGATAAAACTTTTGAGATACATAAACCAGAGATAGTTATTCATGCAGCAGCATATAAACATGTTCCTTTAGTGGAAGCAAACATAGATGAAGCAGTTTTAAACAATGTCATAGGTAGTAAAAATGTTATAGATATATCCATAAAATACGGTGTTAAAAAAG
>JAUPLZ010000093.1 GCA_030836705.1 Campylobacterota bacterium | reverse complement strand
GTTAGAGCGGTTTAGCTTTTTATACCGAGTATCCGAAGATATTCTTTATAAATAGATGTCATTCCTTGAGTGTTTTTCCTTTCAAACTCAAACTCTATATTTTTAAAAAGCTTATCCCTGAGTGCTTTTTGTGTTTTGTTGGAAGTTTTATCAGGATTCATTTTTTTAATAGGCTCCCTCCATAATTCAATTACTTTCTCGCCATAAGCAAGCGGGTCTGACCACGCTGATAGAGTAGATACCGTTTTAAGCGTTTTTGCTAATCCAGTAAGCTCCTTAGCAAAGCCTGCAATATCGCTAAGTATTTTAAAATCACCTACAAAAAGTGCACCATCTTTTGAGTTGTCAATAATTTTTCTAATATTATGCTCATAAGTTTCAATTGTGCTATATTTTTCATTTTTTGAAGATATAACTAGTGAAAAAATAGAGACATTAAAATTTTTTTCGCACATTTCATAAGGGAGTCCGATTTTTGGTCTATTTGTTTCATGACCGAGCCTATGTGCATAAAAGTCAATTAGTGCATGTTTTTGCTCCTCAAACATGGTGACAATAGACACCTCTTTATCAAGTGTAAATCCATCAGCTTCTATGCTGTCTAAAATAAGACCGATAGCAAAGATTTCATTGAAATTTGTGTTTGCCATTTTGTATTTTTCCAAGCCTCTTATATGAATAAAATTTAAAGCTGATGGCTCAATACGAAAATATTTTTTAAAAATAGAAACAGCATTTAACGAAGCGTATTTTAAAATTGGTATTTTACTTATGGCAGGTTGGGATTTTAGCGTAGCGATTTTAAATTCCTTGGTTACAACCGTGTGTTTTTTTAGAGATGTATTTTTTACAACAAAAACTTCCTTATCATAACACTCTGCAAAAAGTCTATCTTCAAACAATAAAGCCATTTGAGCATCTTTGCATGCTTTGATATATTCTTTATCCAAAAGCTCCCATACCGGAACATTCCCCGTTGATTTTCGTCTAGCTATTATTCTGTCGTTGCTATATGTCAAAAAAATAGAACTTACTACGGAAAATTTTGAGTCTTTTTCATTGATAATAAGATATGAATTTTGAGGATAAAGCTCTGCTAAAATATACTCTTTTTTATCTTTTATAGCATATTGAAAACCACTCAAAACAGATGTCAAAACATCACTATTTAGATGCCATGCCTTTCCAATATTGTCAATTTCAACAAGTGATGCAATTAAGTTATATTGTTTTGGAATATTTAATTTTGGTGTGGAATTATCTGTGGAGTTTTTTTGTTCTTCTTGTGCTTTAGGATTCATGATATTTTAATTGTATAATCAAAATCCTAAAGTACATTTTTTTATGAAACTTTTGGTCCGGCAAAACTATAATCACTGTCTTGCGTAATATATTTTTGGAAATTTTTAACAAACAACAATGCTAAGCTTTTAGCCTCTTTATCGTAAGAACTTTTATCTTTCCATGCATTTCTAGGGTTTAATATGCTATCTTCTACGCCGTTTACTTTATCAGGAATGCCTACCCCAAAAATTGGCATAGCTGTAAAATTAGCAGAATTTATACTCCCGTCAAGTATTGCATTTACACAGGCTCTTGTACTTTTTATACTCATTCTGCTTCCAGTACCATATTTACCGCCGGTAAGACCGGTATTTATAAGATATACATTTGCACCGTAAGTGTCTATTTTTTCTCCTAGAAGTTTTGCATAAACAGTAGGATGAAGCGGTAAAAACGCCTCGCCAAAACATGCCGAAAAAGTAGCTGTAGGTTCTTTTATTCCTCTTTCTGTACCTGCCACTTTTGCAGTGTATCCGCTCAAAAAGTAATACATTGCTTGCTCTTTGCTCAATTTAGCGACAGGAGGCAATACGCCAAATGCATCATATGTAAGAAATATTATATTTTTCGGATGCGGTCCTTGTAGCGAGGGCTCATATGATTCTATATGCTCTATAGGGTAAGAAACTCTTGTGTTTTCCGTCTTTGACGCATCAGCAAAGTCAACTACGCAGTTATCTCCACAGCAAACATTTTCCAAAAGTGCATTTTTTCTAATAGCATTATAAATTTCAGGCTCACTCGCTGGGTTTAAATTGATAGTTTTTGCGTAGCAACCGCCTTCAAAATTAAATATGCCATTCTCATCCCATCCATGCTCATCGTCGCCAATAAGAAGCCTATCTGGATCTGTTGAAAGAGTTGTTTTGCCGGTTCCGGAAAGTCCGAAAAATAGAGCCGTATCGCCATTTTTTTTACCGATATTGGCAGAACAGTGCATAGAAAGAACATTTTTTAGAGGCAGCCAATAATTCATCATGGTAAAGAGACCTTTTTTCATCTCTCCACCGTACCATGTACCGCCTATTATCGCTATTTTTTTCTCTATATTAAAAACAACAAAAACATCTGAATTTAACTTGTGATCCGTATCCCATTTATCATTTGTGACTTTGCATGCGTTGTAGACCGTAAAATCAGGCAAAAAACCTTCAAGTTCGCCATCTTTTGGACGAATAAACATATTGGTAACAAAATGCGCCTGCCAAGCTATTTCGCTGACAACTCTTACATTTTTTTTGTTTTCCTTGCTGGCGCCTACAAAGCCATCAAACACATAAATATCTTTGTTTTCAAAATGATCTATAACTTTCACATAAAGCTCTTCAAAAATATCCGGCTTGATGGGTTTATTTATATTCCCCCAAGCTATATTTTTATTTGAAGGTTCTTGATATACGAAATATTTATCGTTTGGACTTCTGCCGGTAAATTTTCCGGTATCGATGTTTATAGCGCCTAAATTGGTTACATTGCCTTCAAGATTTTTAATCTCATGCTCATGCAACTCTTCATAGTTTAAATTGTGATATACTTTGCCAACATTTTTAATTCCCAATGCATCTGGCCAGTTCATTTTCGACATTAATTCCCTTTTGCATTTCGATTTCGTATGTTAAATATTATTTGATTAAAGCTTAATAAAAGTTGCAAAAAATAAAAAGAAAAAAGGTTATTTATGACATTAAACAGAAGTTATTCCCTCACTCACTCTCCAATTGATTTTGTTTTTTCTCAAAATTCAAGAGATTTTGTGGTTGAAGAGGTGCCGTTGTATGATTTTAGCAATAGCGGTGAGCATCTTATACTAAAAATAAGAAAAAAAGGTCTTTCTACATGGGAGATGCTTGAATTCTTAAGCACTCATACTGGCGTAAAAATAAGGGATTTTGGTTGCGCCGGTCTAAAAGACAAAGAAGCTTTAACTTATCAATATATATCAGTCAATAAAAAATTCCAGAATAAAATAGAAAGCTTTTCTCATGATCAGATAAAAATAATAGAAACAACTCTTCATAATAATAAAATAAAAAAGGGGCATCTAAAAGGGAATAAATTTTTTATTAGACTAAAAAAAGTTCTCCCGTTAAGCGCCGATAAGATTTTTAATGCTGTTGAAAAAATAAAAGAGCAGGGTGTTGCGAATTATTTTGGTTATCAGAGATTTGGAAACGATGATGATAATCACATGCAAGGCAAGCAGATTTTAGAAGGAAATTTAAAAATACGAAATCCTACAATAAAAACATTTTTAATAAATGCATATCAAAGCCATCTTTTTAATTCATGGCTTTCAAAGAGGGTAGAGTTAAGTCATTTGATAAACAATTTTGAGCCTAAAGAAATAGTAAAAGAGGCAAGCGGTATTGATGTTAAGACGCTTGGTGAATTAAAAAATCAAAAACATTTTTTTAAAATTCTAAAAGGGGATGTAATAAGCCACTATCCGCACGGCAAAATATTTTATGCGGAAGATGCCGATGAAGAAGCGAAAAGATTTTTTTTAAAAAACACTGTTCCAACCGGTCTTTTGAGCGGCAAAAAAACAAAAAAAGCAATTGATGATGCGCTTATTTTTGAAAAAGAATTTGACACAATAGATTCTCTTGACGGGGATAGAAGATTTGCTTGGATATTCCCAGAAAATTTTCAATGCACATATAAAGAAAACGAGGCTTGGTTTGAGATAGGCTTTTTTTTACCAAAAGGCTCATATGCTACAAATGTAATTCAAGAAATAGCAAAAAGAGAGATAAAGTAATTATTTTGGCGGAGTGCTTTTAAAATCTATACCGCACTTGCCTCCGCATTTTAGGTTTAGCTCTTTTTTTAGCTGCTCTATTGGGTTTGCTTTTTGCTCATCTTGAATTGTCACATTTTTCTCTTGTGTAATAATCGGTTTCGCTTCATTTTGTTTTGGCTTTGTTTTTTTTAAAGGTGTGCCAAAATCATATTGAGGCGAAAAAGAGCGCAACTCTCTTGAGCTATTCAAAAAATCTTCGTCAGCAAAAGTAACGACCGATATATTTATAAATATTAATATTATTATTTTTTTGATTTTCATGAAACGGATATTAACAAATATGATATTTAATTTTGGATAAAATAAAGAAGTTTTTACAAATTACGGAAAGGGTTTAATGAATATTGATATAGTTCTTGATAAAAAAGTCGACAATAGCTATAAGATTTATATAGATGATTTAGGAGTGATGGAATTAAATACAAAAGTGGCAGTAATTACAAATCCTAAAGTTTCCGGACTTCATTTAAAAATGCTACTTTCAAAACTAAACGCAAAAGAGTGTTTTATTATCACTGTGCCAGATGGTGAAAATCATAAAAGTCTTGCGACGGCAGAATATATTTTAGATAGGCTTTTTGAGCATAAATTTGACAGAAAATCAATGCTAATAGCTTTCGGCGGTGGTGTTATCGGTGATATGACGGGTTTTGTTGCTTCTATTTATCAAAGAGGAATAGATTTTATTCAAATTCCCACAACGCTTCTTTCTCAAGTAGACGCTTCAGTAGGCGGTAAGACCGGCGTAAATAATAAATTCGGCAAAAATCTTATCGGCGCTTTTTATCAACCAAAAGCTGTTTATATTGATCCGTTTTTTTTAAGCACGCTTCCAAATAGGGAATTCTCTGCGGGAGTAG
>JAUPLZ010000092.1 GCA_030836705.1 Campylobacterota bacterium | reverse complement strand
CTCTTTGTTGCTTCTCTCCGCTCTTGTCGCTTTTGGTGTTAATTTTTTGGCATATAGCGGATTTGAGATATTGAACTACACAACTACGACTGTAATTCTTGCAACCGCGCTTGGCATTTTAGGCTCATTTACAAAGCTAAAAGCCGTAAATGGCTCTAGCCAAACAGGTTCTGCCATGCTCTATATGCTTATAGCTCTTATCGGTTCAAAGGCGTTGTTTGAGAACTTTAGCGGAGTTGTGGTTTATGTCTTTGGCGGATTTTGTATCTTGGTTATTCATGCGCTTATAATGGTAGCAGGTGCCAAGGTGTTTAAACTTGATCTCTTTAGTATAGCCGTTGCTTCACTCTCAAACATCGGCGGAGTTGCATCCGCATCCATTTTGGCGGCGACTTACAACAAAGCACTTGTCGGAGTCGGTGTTTTGATGGCAGTTATGGGGTTTATAATAGGCACTTTTGTCGGTTTAATGGTAGGAAATATTTTAGTTTGGATGGCGGGGTGAGAGAATGAAATCGGTGAACAAAGCAGAAACAGTGCTTACCTCTAAAGATGAGCATGAAAAAATGACAGAGGCTTTAAAAATAGTAGAAGCCAATGAGATGATAGAATCAATTCAAGTAGGACTTGAAGATGTAAAATTAGGCAAAGTTCAACCCATAGAAAAACTTTGGAGTGAGCTTGATAATTGAGTATAGCGGCAACTTTTTAAATTTAATAATATTAAATCCTATCTTGACGAGAAAAAAGGTAAAATATATAGATTTAACTTTTCATCACAAAAACAATAGATTTTGGATTAACACATGACAGCTAGAAAAGATATATAGTTAAATTAGAGTATATTTGGAAGAAATATTGTAATAGTAATATTGATGATTGTAGCGGACAATGCTTCAAAGAGAGAATATATTAATAAATGCTAAAATACAGCAGATATTTAAAATTAAAGTAAGGAATAATACTTATGCGCTATCAGGTAAAAGCAATAAATTCTTTAACTAAACTAATTGAAGAGTTGGAAATAGATTTTGACGACTATGGAGGTTCTGTTTGGTATCGAGGGCAAACACAAGAATCTCATAAATTATTACCAAGCTACTTGAGAGATTCATCATATGCACCTGAGACTACTATATTAAGTGCATTTAAACAAAATGCAACTATGTTGACAAATAAACAACCTGTAAATAGTTTTGATTGGATGTTTTTGATGCAACATTATGGAATTCCTACGAGATTACTTGACTGGAGTGAAAGCCCACTTGTGGCATTGTATTTTGCATTGCATAAATCAGAAGACGAACATGATGCAGTTTTGTGGGCATTAAAACCAACAGAGTTGAATAAGCATGCAAATATAAAAAATAAAAGTGAAGAATTTTATATACCGTCTTTTGAGGATGATGAAATTAAAGGGTACTCAATAGAAAGTGTTATTTCAACTAAAGTTGAATTAAGTCCTGCAGCAGTAATAGCAACAAGAAATAATCCGAGAATACAAGCTCAACTAGGGGTATTTACTATTCATCATAATGAAACGACAGCTATTGAAGAAATAGGAGACAAGTCACATGTTGTCAAATATATCATAGATAAACAAGCTAAAAAAAATATGTTGAAACAGATAGAATTATTGGGTATTACTCAATTTCAACTGTTTCCAGAATTGTCAAGTATAAAAAGTGTTATGTATAAAAGGAAACTAATAAAATGAGTACAATTAATACAATACCGATGAATCACTCAGCAATAATGAAAATATATGCTGAAAGGGATGAAATAGATTTAGAGCCTGAGTATCAAAGACGAGGTAATATTTGGAGTCTTGAGAAAAAGCAATTATTAATAGATTCAGTTATTAATAATTACGATATTCCAAAAATTTATTTTCATGAATTATCTAACTCCCAACACGAATATTCAGTTATTGATGGTCGTCAAAGGCTAGAGACTATTTGGGGGTTTATGGATGGAAAATTTGCATTGGCTGATGATTTTAAATATTTTAAAGATACAAGTTTAGAACTGAAATCATTAACATATAATGATTTAGCTAATAAATATCCAAAAATAAGAATCAATTTCGATTCATTTAATTTACCTATTGTTGTCGTTCAAACAGATGATATAGATTTAATAGAAGATATGTTTTCGAGATTAAATGAAGCTGTTCCATTAAATGCGGCAGAAAAAAGAAATGCAGTAGGCGGGAATGCTGTCAAAGCTATAAGAAAACTTACACAAAATGAATTTTTTGAAAATAAAATAAGGGTTAAAAACAATAGATATCAGTATTATGAAATAACTGCAAAACTTTTATATTTAGAAGATTGTGTTCACAAAGAAAGAAAAATCATAGATACATCTAAATCATTTTTGGATAAGTTTGTTGAACACTATAAAGACCAAGGTTCTGAACAAATAGATTTTTATGCAAATAATGTTCAGATGGTTTTAGATGGATTTAATAAAGTATTTTCAGATGAGGATCAACTTTTAAAAAGACAAGGTGATATACCAGTTTATTACTTATTACTTAAAGATGCAATCAATCAAAATTTACTTTCAAAAATAAGTAGACAAAAGTTAGTCGACTTTCAAGAAAGAATAGAAAAAGTAGCAAAGCAAACTTTTGAACAAATTGATGAAAATGATTACATTTTTTATGACTATTATAGTAATACTCAGCAGGGCACAAACAACTCTTCAAACATAAGGGCTAGAGTTCAAATATTAGAAAGTTTTTTTGAAATTGATTATGATAAGTCAATAGTTAGATTTCACTGAATAGCTATCTCAAGTGTCAGATGAAAAAAACTATATTTTTTCGTATATGTAGTATAGAAAAATCAAAAAAATAAAGTAAATAGGTTTAAAAAATAAACATATGGAATCCCAAACCACCGAATTTAAACAAATCTGGAAAGACGACTACATCAAAACCATAAGTGCATTTGCAAATAGTGACGGCGGAAAATTATATGTCGGTGTTGATGATGACGGCGATGTTGTTGGAATAGAAAATGCCAAAAAACTCCTTGAAGATATACCAAACAAAGTAAGAGACATCATCGGTATTTTGGTAGATGTAAATCTACATGTAGAAGAAAAAAGAGAGTATCTTGAGATTGTTACGCAGAGTTATCCGTCGGCTATAAGCTATAAAGGCTCGTATTATTACAGAAGCGGAAGCAGCACTCAAGAGCTAAAAGGGCTGGCACTAGAGAGATTTTTGCTCAAAAAACAAGGTGTTCACTGGGATAGTGTCGTTGTGCCAAATGCCACTCTCAAAGATATAGATACAAGAAGTATAGAGCTGTTTATATCTAAGGCAACAAAAGCCAAAAGAATGGATGCAGATGACATTCCGCAAGATTCGCTAGAGTTGCTTGACAAGCTAAGACTCATCGAAAAAGGTGAGTTAAAAAGAGCGGGTGTGCTTCTTTTTGCCAAAGACCCTCAAAGATTTTTTACGGGAGCGTATACCAAAATAGCTTTTTTTGAAGATAGTGCGGATATTTTGTACCAAGATGTTTGCGAGGGAAGTTTAGTAGAACAAGCCCATAGAGTGGTTGACCTGCTTTTTACAAAATACCTAAAAGCCTTGATATCGTATGAGGGGATGCAAAGGGTTGAAGAGTTTGATTATGAGCCGAGTGCATTAAGAGAAGTTATTTACAATGCACTTGTTCACAAAGATTATAGCAGCGGTGTGCCTATTCAGATAGGAGTGTTTAAAGATAAGTTGTTTATCTATAACAGCGGGCAGTTGCCAGACCTTTGGACTATAGAAAACATTACCTCGTCGCACCGTTCGCAACCGCATAATCCAGATGTAGCCAATACTTTTTTCAAAATGGGATTCATAGAGTCTTGGGGTAGGGGCATAGAAAAGGTAATAAAAGCTTCAAAAGCATATAACGGGATTGCTCCGATATTTACTTGGGATAATGGCTTGAATGTGGAGTTTAAGAGCAGGTATCCAAAACAAAAAGATGAAAAGGTCGGAGAAAAAGACCTAGAAAAAGACCTAGAAAAAGACCTAGAAAAATCTTTAAACGAAAGCCAAAGAAAAATTATTCAAAACATGAGAAAAAATCCAAAAATCACACAAGCAGAGTTGTCTGAGATAGTTTGTATAAATGAAAAAAATATTAGAAACAATATCAAAAAACTCAAAGATATGGGAGTGCTTCAAAGAGTTGGCGGGGCAAAGGGCGGACATTGGCTAATCAAATGAAAATAACAAAAATCACAACAGAGATAAAATATATAGAGCTAAAAACTCCTTTTAAAACCGCTCTTAGAACTGCCACGCATGTTGAGTTTG
>JAUPLZ010000012.1 GCA_030836705.1 Campylobacterota bacterium | reverse complement strand
GCTCTTCCGATCTGATAAATTTTCTTAATCCGCATAAAAATGACATTTGAAGATTTTAGTTGGGATGAAAAACCAGATTTAAATATAACGCCACTTGTAGATGTTATGCTGGTTTTGATTGCCATACTTATGCTAACAACGCCAATGCTTGTTTATGAGGAGAAAATATCTCTTGCAAAAGGCTCGGCAAAAGTTAGATATGAAAAAGCCAATAGTATCGAAATTAGAGTAGATCGTAAAAAAAATGTTTATATAGATAAAAATAAATATAATTTTAATTCATTTCCAGACAGCTTTATAATGATGGCAAATAGCTACCCTTCCAAAAACAATAAGATTATGATTAGAGCTGACCGCGGCTTAAAATATGAAGATGTTATATTTATCTTAAAAAGCGTAAAAGCGGCAGGGTTTACAAATGTATCGCTAGTAACAGATGGATAAAAAGAAAAATATTGCCATTTCGACAGTAGTATCTGTTGCCACCTACATATTTTTATTGTCGTTTATTGTAGGCTACATAACAACTACTAAGTATTCACCAAAAATAAATACCAAAAATCAAGAAGTTGCCGTTGATATTACCTCAGTTGATATAGAAAAAAAAGATTATAAGCAAAAAGAGCAAAAAAACGAAAAAGAAGAACTAGAAAAAGAGCAAAAAGTTGAAGATACTGTTGCGAAAAAAGAGGAACAAATTTACATTGCAAAGAATATAAAAAATCTTTTTGATGATGTTAATATAACTTATGATGAGAAAAACCTTTTTAAAGATAGTCTAACACAAGAGAGCAGGAGAAAATCAAAATCAACAACAGCCAATGAAGTATCTGAGGAAAAAAGTGCTTCCTCGAAGCTTACAAAAAATATTATTCAAAGATTGGAAAAGCTAGATAGTGGCTCCAATTCCGGTGCAACAGTCTTTTTTTCAGATGGGGCAAGCGATGCGTATTTTGACAAGATATATGAGGCTGTTTCAAACGGTTGGAGTCCAAAACCATATCAAAAAGGTATGACAGCTACAGTTGTTATTAAAATAGATAAAAATGGCGAGTTTGATTATTTTGTTAAAAGAGTGGCGGGAGATGATGAGTTTTTGTCAATGTTAAAAAAACATATGGAACAATTACAAAAAGTTAGGTTGCCTAAGCCAGAAAAAAAACTTGAAGTTGAGATAAATTTTATTACAAGGGAGTAGCGTGAGAGTTTTATTGTTGATATTTATGTTGCAAGCAGTTCTTTTTTCTTCGGATGCGACAATTGATGTCATAAAAGAAACAAAAGATAGTATAAAAATATCAGTAGAGGGTTATTCTGAAACAGATAAAAATGGTGAGTTTTTAAAAAAAATGAAAAAAATGGTTATAGCGGACTTAAAAGTCGCTGGTGTTTTTTTTGTAAGCGATATTGAATTTCCTTCTTCGTTTGAAGCCGATATAGCTCTTTTGCAATACAGAGAAAATAAAATTGACTATCTTCTGAAGTTTAAAACATTAAAAGATAATGCCAAATATAGCTTAATGGCTGATTTGTATGATATAAAGGCAAACAAAAAAGTTTTAACCAAAAAATATTCAGTGTCTAGTGAAGAGAGATATCCGTTTTTATCTCATAAGTTAATAGCTCAAATAGCAGAAATGCTAAACATAGAAGATTTAAGCTGGATGGAGAAGTTTGTTATTTTTGCCGTAAACACAAGCCCAAAGCAGAGCAAGATAATGATTGGTGATTACTCTCTTACATTTACTCAATCAATTATTAACAGCGGTCTTAATCTTTTTCCAAAATGGCGAGATTCTTCACAAAGAGAGTTTTTTTATACAAATTTAAATAGTACTCCTGTTTTGTATAAGGCAGATTTGTATTCCGGAAAAAAAGAAAAAATCACGCAATCTGATGGTATGTTGGTCTGTAGCGATGTAAGTGAAGACGGAAATAGGCTTTTGCTTACGATGGCACCGGAAGATCAGCCGGATATTTATATGTACAATTTGCAAACCAAAGCCCAAAACAAAATAACATCCGAAAAAAGCATAGATGTGAATGGAAATTTTTTAGATGATGAAGAGTCGATAGTTTTTGTATCGGATAGACTTGGCAAGCCCAATATATTTTCTAAAAAACTTACAGGAAATAGTGTTGAGCAGATGGTTTATAAGGGAAAAAATAATAATTTTTGCACAAGCTATAAAAATTATATAGCGTATGTGAGTAGAGATACCAATAGCGAATTTGACGACAACGCCTTTAATATATATTTGATTTCAACAAAAACAGATTATATAAGACAGCTTACCACAACCGGAAAAAATCTTTTTCCTAGATTTTCTCCAAACGGGGATACGCTTTTGTATATCAAAAACTACAAAAATGAGAGTGCATTGGGTATTATAAGATTAGGTTATAATAAGAGTTTTTTGTTTCCATTAAAAACAGGCAAATTGCAAGCTGTTGATTGGTAGTCTATAAGCATCTTATGATACAATTCTGAAAATATTTTTGGAGGTTATATATTGAAAAAAAGCATACTTTTTATATTTTTTATTATTGCACTATTTTTGACAGGATGTGGCGATAAATCCCAAGCTTTGGACCCTACAAAAGATGAAAAAAAAGTAGAGCAAGCTGAAGAAAAACCTGATGATGCCAAAAAAGAGCAAGAAGCAGACTCTACTATTCCTGATAAAAAAATAGAAGAAGAGAGTTTAATTGACACAGATGAAGATGGGCAAAAGATTAAAAATGGTCAAATAAAAAAAGACGATATTGAAACACAGAGCGTTTATTTTGATTTCGATAAGTTTAATATAAGAGCTGATATGCAACCTGTGGTTGAGGATATGTCAAGTTTAATAAAAAAGAAATATAAAGACAAAGTTATGGTTTTAGAAGGTAACTGCGATGAGTGGGGTACTGATGAATACAATTATGCACTTGGTTTAAAAAGAGCGAAAACGGTTAAAGATACTTTAATTGGGTTAGGAAGTGATAAAAACATGTTTAAACTAAAAAGCTATGGCGAGAGCAATCCGGTGTGCAACGAAAAAACTGAAAAATGTTGGTCGTCAAACAGAAGAGTTGAGTTTAGAATTTTTAAATAATGTATAAGTTTTTATATCTTTTTTTCATTGTTGCTACTTATACGCTTTTTGCTTCTGAGCCTTCTGCTTTTTCAGCCGGAGATTTAGATAGCAGAAATCCTTATGGTCTTACGGAGACAGAAAAACACATTTTTCAAAATAGAGAAACAATCAGAGAGCTTAAAACAAAAATAGTTCTACTGGAAAGCACAATTTCTGAACTTCAAAATACTATTGAGGCAATCAAAGGCTTAAATAGGGGTGATGCAGAGGTTGTTTCTGATTTGAAAAAAGATTTTTTTAAAGTAGAGTCCAATTTAAAAATTTACAATGATTATCAAAAAAAAGTAGAAGAAGATCAAAAGAAAAATTCAGCTCTAATAAATGAGTTAATAGTAAAAAATAGCGAAAATAACGAGAATATTAAAATGGCAATTAAAGAGCTTTCGCTTCTTATAGAAAACATAAATAATAGCTATGTAAGTAAAGACGAATTAAAAACTATTTTCAAAAAAGCTGGATTAAAAACTGATGAAATAGAAGAAGCAAGGTCAAAACAAACAGTAAAAAATAAAGAGCCCGAAGAGATTTTTGCAAATGTGCAGGATAATTTTAAAAATAAAAAATATGAAGCGGCTTTAAAAGACTTGGAGTTTTTGGCAAAAAACAGTGAATATAAAAAAGCTGAAGTTATGTTTTTGATCGGCGAAATCAATTATTTTAATGGACTATATAAAGAAGCGGTTGTTTTTTTTAAGAATAGTGCAAAAATGGACGACAAAGCGCCATATATGGATGCTTTGCTTTTTCATACCGGAGCCTCTTTTCAAAAAATGGGCGATGTTAATGAGGCAAGAAAATTTTATGAAACGCTTATCGCTCTATATCCAAAAGCCTATCTTGTCGAATCTGCAAAAAAGAGATTGGAAGAGTTGAAAAACTAAAGCAGAGAATCAATTTTTTTTCTTATCTGCTCATCTGATAAAATTTCATTTAAATAGTCAAAACTATCTTTATTTTCAAGTAAACCCCATAGAAGCTTTAAGCTCTTAGAGGCATCCGTGGATGAGAGGTAAGAGATTATTTTTTCTTTTGTAATAATTGACTCATCAAATTTTAACTCCTGCAAAAGTTCTTCATTGAATTTTTCAATATTTTTAGAGCTCGTATGCTTTAATTTGTTTATAAACTCTTTATTTTCAAGCGATATTACTTTTTGAAATTCTATAGAATCATCATATTCTTCTTTTAAGATTGCCAACAGCTCTTTATTGCTTCCAAGCAATGGACCGACTATTGTGTCCAAAAGCTCACTTGGTATATTGGCATTTAAAATTTTTGAAATATTTTCAAGCTCTTTCGGTCTTAGTTTTTCATAGAGTCCATGTTCTTGAACAAGTTTTTTTACAAATGAATGAATATTTGAATTTTCAGCCCAATGAAGCCATTCTTGTACCGTTGGTTTTGTAAATTCTATCTTTATAAATCCATTTAACTCTTTGAAATCTTTATGCGCCGTTATTATAAAAAAATTGTTTATCTCATCACCAAAAATAGTTTTTTTTAAAATAACGGGTTTTATCTTGTTTATTGTCTCTTCGCTTGGATTTTCAAAAATAATTATCTTTGTTGTTTTTGTGATAGAGTTTAATATCGAAAGACCGCTAAAGTCAATATCTGAATTTAAAATGACTTTTGAGTTTGGAAATGTTTGTTTGCAAAATGCTGTTTTTCCTATCTCGGGACTGCCAAAAAGTAAAATTGGCATATTTGACGAAAAGCCTATCTCTAAAATATTTTTTATACTATGCAAGTCCATCATTTCTCTTTTTTAAAAGATAGTTTAGTTTTAGTCTGTATGAGACTCTATTATCATAAAATAATTTTGGCAGATACTCTAAAAATGTTTTTTCAAAAACTCTTTTTGCTTCAAAAGGTACACTAATATAAGCATTTATAATCCATGGCAAAAGCACATCATGCTCAAAAGCTTTTTTAAACCACTCTTTTACTATTTGAATTACTTTTTCATCTTTTGATGTGATTTGCGATAGGATAAAATAATACACTTCCTCATTATCGCTGTAGTTAGAAAATGAATCAAGTATTACGCTCTTTGCCTGTTGATTTTCGTCATAAAATGCTTTTAATAGTTTATAGTGCTTAAAATCGCCAAAGCTTGCTATAGTTTTTATGGCGGCTATTTTGATTTCAAAAGAGTCTTCAAGTAGTGATTGCATCAGTTCTTTTTCATAAATTTTTAACTGATGTTTTCTTATTGCTTTTATGGCGTTTACTCTGACTGCAAAATTATTATCTTTTAGCATAGATCTTATAGCTTCGGCGGCAGCAATTTTACTAAGTGAAAGTACAATTGTAGAAAAAGAGCCTCTTGACTCCTCGGGAAGTTTGTTAAGTTTTGTAAGAAATTCCTCTGGTTTCAACTCGCTTGCCTTTTTAATTGCATTCTTTTTTTGTAGCTATATGACCATTTTAGCATAAGATGTTTTATGTTAGTATTCACCAAACTTTAAAAATATGAAGGAAAAACATGGCAATAGCAAATAATATGGTAGTAGCACTAGAATATGAACTAAGAGATAAAGCTACAAGTGAAATTTTGGACTCAAATGTAGGTGAGCCGGCACTAGAATTTATAACAGGAAGAAATCACATAATTCCAGGTCTTGAAAGAGAAATTCTAAAATTAAATCTAAATGATTCTGCGCAGGTTATAGTTGCCGCAAAAGATGGTTATGGTGAGTTTGACGAGATGGCTATTCAACAGGTGCCGATTGAGCAATTTGCAGGAATAGAGCTTCAAGTAGGAATGCCGCTTTATGGACAGGCTGAAGATGGCTCTACTATACAAGTTACAATAAGAGATTTTAATGATGCAGAGGCTATTGTTGATTATAATCATCCGCTTGCAGGGAAAGAACTTTTATTTGATATAAAAATTTTGGGACTAAGAGAGCCAAATGCCGAAGAGGATTTGACGGGTCAAATTTCAAGAGAAGATGATGGATGTTGTGGCAGTGAAAGAGGTCACGGCGGTTGTGGCTGCGGTCATTAATTTTTTAGAGAATTAAAGGTTAATAATTGAAAAGAGTCGGTTTTATTTTTCCTGGGCAAGGAAGTCAAGCTATCGGAATGGGCAAGAGTTTTTATGAGGGTTCTGGTGTTGCAAAAAATATGTTTGATATAGCATCTAGCTCTATTGGTGTTGATATGAAAGAGCTTTTAT
>JAUPLZ010000091.1 GCA_030836705.1 Campylobacterota bacterium | reverse complement strand
TTCCGATCTAAGCTTATTTCTGAGCTTGAAAAAGATAAAGAAAAAATATTTTATTTTGACAAGTCTAATGCGCATAAAGATTTGGTAGCAGTTGTGGAAAAAGTTGAAGAGTTAGGTTACAGTGTTTATTTTAAAGAGATCAGATACGGTCTTGATGAAGAAGATTATATATATCAAGTCCATATTATATAAATGAATAACGCCCCTAAACTTTTTATTGAAACTCTTGGTTGTGCAATGAATGTTCGTGATAGCGAACATATGATTGCAGAGCTTCAATCAAAAGAGGGGTATGTTCTTACGGACGATTCCTCTCAAGCCGATTTAATCCTTATAAACACATGCAGTGTTAGAGAAAAGCCGGTTTCAAAGCTTTTTTCTGAATTGGGTCAGTTTAATAAAATTAAAAAAAACGGTGCTAAAATCGGTGTTTGTGGATGTACCGCCAGTCATCTTGGAAAAGAGATAATCGATAGGGCTTCTTGTGTCGATTTTGTTTTGGGCGCAAGGAATGTTTCCAAGATTACAAAAGCCTTGTATGTTCCAAAAATGGTTGATGTCGATACGAGCTATGATGACAGTAGTTATGTATTTGAGGAGTATCGCGGTTCTAGCTTAAAAGCAAATATAAATATCTCAATTGGCTGTGACAAAGAGTGCACATATTGCATAGTTCCCCATACGAGGGGCGAAGAGATATCAATTCCTTCAAATTTAATACTAGATGAAGTTAAAAAATCAGCAGACAGGGGCGTAAAAGAGATATATCTTTTGGGTCAAAATGTCAATAATTACGGCAGGCGATTTAGCGGCTCTCATGAAAAAATAAACTTTCCAAAATTACTTAATTTAATAAGCGAAGTTGATGGGATACAGAGAATTAGCTTCACATCTCCTCATCCTCTACATGTAGACGATGAGTTTATTGATGTTTTTGCAAATAATCCAAAAATTACCAAACATATGCATCTGCCACTACAAAGTGGTTCTAGTGAAATACTAAAAGCCATGAAAAGAGGATATTCAAAAGAGTGGTTTTTGGAAAAAGCATTTAAGCTTAGAGAAATAGTACCCAATTTCACAATCAGTACTGAGGTTATTGTTGGTTTTCCAGGAGAAAGTGATAAAGATTTTGAAGATACTATTGATGTTGTTAAAAAAGTGAAGTTTGAACAGATGTTTAGCTTTAAATATTCGCCAAGACCACTTACAAAAGCTGCCGAAATGACAAATATTGTTGATTCTAATATTGCTGACGAAAGACTGCAATATTTGCAAAATCTTCACAGAGGGCAGTTAAGAATGATAATGGCTTCTCAAGTTGGTAAAACTATAAAGATTTTATTTGAAGAGCTAAAGCCAAATGGCAGGATTTTTGGAAGAAGTAATAATTTTTTCTCACTAACGGCAAATGGCAGTGAAGAGCTTTTAGGTCTTGAGAAAGATGTGCTAATCATAGACTATGTTAACGGCTCGCTCGAAGGAAAGGTTATTGTTTAAAGAGTTTTTTAATTCGCTCTCACTCGTTATTTTGCCATTTTTTGCCCAGCTCATAGTCAAATTTATCTATTTTACTTCAAAAAAAACATATCCGACACTTCCTCTTCTTGAGCAAAAGTCTGTTATTTTTGCAGGATGGCACGGCGAGCTTATTATTACTCCAATTCATTGCAAATACAAATTGCGACCAAAAAAAGAACTTTATCTCATTATAAGTCAGCATAAAGATGGTGAATATATAGCAAAAACTTTTAGCTATTTTAATCTAAAATCAATCAGAGGCTCTTCGACAAGGGGTGGCATGAAGGCACTCTTAAACGCCATAAAACTAATTGAAAATGGCAATGATATAGCAATAACGCCTGATGGACCAAGAGGACCAAGATATACCGTTCATGATGGAGTGGTAGCTATAGCAAAAAAAACAAATTCGCCAATTGTTGCAGTTAGTATGCAGGCTGATAGGTTTTGGCAATTTAAGAGCTGGGATAAATTCGTACTTCCTAAGCCTTTTTCAAACATAGTCATTCATACCAGTGAGCCATTTTATGTAACAGATATGGATAGCGAAGAGGCAAAAAAACTTATACATGATAAGATATGTAGAGTATGTTGAAAACAAAGGTAATCTTTATTCTTTTGCTTCTGGTTGCATCTATTAGCATATATTTTTATTATAAATTCGATAGGTCTTACATATTATCAACGGAAGCAAAAAAATACTATAAGCTTGGTGAGTATAAAGAGGCTTACGAGCTAGCAAAAAAAGCATATGACGAAAATCGATACAACAGAATGGCTTTTACACTTGTGGTTCATTCCAAAAAGTCACTAGAGTGGCAAAAATATATAGAAGAGACTAGAGGATATTTGAATATTATCGAAGAAATAAGTCATCACAGCAATCTTTCAAAAAGTGATAAAAATAGAATAAAAATGATTTGTGAAATATCGATTGAAAATTATTTAAAACTCAACAAAGATTCAATGCTTATAAATTCATCATTAGTGGAAGAAGCCAAAGAGATTTATGGGGAAATAGTTGTTGTAAATAATACTCTTTTTGGTAAAAAACAAGATTATAATAGCACTCCACAGTAAAAAACTAAGCATAAATCAAATAAAATATATAAGATATTCGCATTTTATATTTGCGCAAGGGTTGAGATGGGATTTGTTGTAAGTGGTTTAAGGGCTGGTATTGTTAAGTTTGTAAAAAAAGTCCATATAGCCATTATTTTGGATGCCGGCGAATATAGTATACGAACTAAGATTATCGGACAAAATGGCGTGAAAGTTGAGAATAAGGTTTTTAGTTTTGTTGGTGATAAAATGCCTCCAGTTATGATTAAATACTTAAGCTCTATTCAGAAGAAATATTCTCATGTCTATATAAGCACACTGCTTTCTACGATTAACGCCGGAGCAATAAATGGCTGTAGCGAGGCGGAATACAAAAAAATGCATATTGAAACCGATTCAATAGTTAAGGTTTGTATTGATGATAAATGGTCTGCTTATAGTAGCATGTATGCCATTGAAGAGTTAAAAGATTTTTTTGGAGAAACAGGCATTGATTATATTTTTCCATACGAAATCGTTATTGATTATCTCCTAAAAAACAATAGACCGACAGAGCAAAATATTTACATCATAAACACATGCACCTATGCCATTATTTCCATTTTTTCACCAAATGGGCTTTTATATAGTGCTCATTTTATATACAAAGAAGATGAAGATATAGCCACTCAAGTTGAGAGCGAGTCCTTAGAAGAGATGAATAATATTGTTCAAAAGAGTGAAAAAGATAATGAAGTGTTTGAGTTTGAAGATGCAAGCACAGATGTTTTTAGTGATGATTTAGA
Organism: Campylobacterota bacterium; assembly: GCA_030836705.1. Taxonomy (GTDB): domain Bacteria; phylum Campylobacterota; class Campylobacteria; order Campylobacterales; family SZUA-545; genus JAUPLZ01. The sequence goes on along the minus strand of JAUPLZ010000091.1, from coordinate 664 downwards.
CGATCTCGATTCGTTTGGCGATATTGAAAATCCGCAATTAGATGATGTAAACATGTCTTCTAGCGAAGTAGTCGATGAGCAAAAAGATAATGAGCTAGCAAACATCGAAGATGATATATTTTTTGCTAAAAAAGATCAGCTCTTGAGTGAGTTTGTTCATAACTCTATAGAGGATTTTTACAAAAGCAGTTTTTACAAAAGCGAGTTTATAAAAAAAGCAAAAATTTACAATGCCTGCACAAGCGATAATTCAGGAAGAATATTGAGTAAATATATTAAAGAAGAGCTTTTTTTGGAGTGTGAATTAGAGCAGATTAATTTGTGTGATATACTTTGCGAAATCTCTATTTTGGAGTCACAAGCTGTATAGTTTTATTAAAGCAAGAAAAAAGAATCTATTACAAATGGACACTAAGCTTTGGCTGATTTTTTGTGGACTTCTTGTCGGTTTTTTTTTGGCGGTTGATCTTTTTATCTCAATCCAGACACACTCGCACAACGAAAGAAAAATGGTTTTTGACGAGAAAAAAGACAGCCTTGAAAAAGAAATAGAAATACTTACAAAATCAATAGCTTTTATAAAGGAGCAAGAATCTCTAGGCGGCTATGTAAAGAGTAATAATATTATTATAAAAGATAGCATAGTCAACCTGTTTTCTTTAAT
>JAUPLZ010000090.1 GCA_030836705.1 Campylobacterota bacterium | reverse complement strand
CTCACGGTTCTGAAAGTAAGTTTCTTCTAAGAACTAAAGGAATGGGTAATTTTTCTATCTGCAAAAGATGTCATAACAAATATTAGATTATAAAAAATATTGATAAAATTTTATTTTATTTTAAGCTAAAACGGTATAAACTTTACTTATCTTAATAAAAGGAGTTTAAGATGAATGCGATTACAAAATTCAGAACACTTTCGTTTATGTTTCTAACGGCGGGTGCATTCACATTTTTGAATGCCGGTATTACTACTACACTCCATAACCTTTCGGCTACTGGTACTGGTACTATAAAAGCTGATGCTACTGAAATGAATGATGAGCTTTGCTCATATTGTCATACACCGCACGGTGCTAGCTCAAGTTTTGCTGGAGCTCCGTTATGGAATAAAGGCACTATGACAACTACTGGCTTTACAATGTATGGTGCGGCTGGGGTAGATCTTGCAGGTTCCACTATTGCCGGAACAAATACCGATCAGTATGTTAACTCTCAATCATTGGCATGCTTAAGCTGTCATGATGGTGTTAGCGGTATCAACTCTATAGTTAATGCTCCAGGGTCTGGCGGTTATGTTGCTGCAGGAGCGTATGTAGATTTTGGTGCTACGGCGGCTGGTACAGCTAAAACTATGCCTGCGGGTATTACGCAAATTGGTAAAGATTTGAGCAATGACCATCCTGTTTCTATTACATATACAGTTGGCGCTGCTAGTCTAGTAGCTACAACAACAGCTTTAACAGGATGGGTTGGGGCTTCTACTGTTGCTGATCTTTTAAGAGGTGCTGCAAGTAACAAAGTTGAGTGCGGAAGCTGTCATGATCCACATACAAGTGATAATGCTACATTCTTAAGAAAAGCTAACACAGGCAGTGCTCTGTGTCTAGGATGTCACAATAAATAATTTGATTTATTTTGTTTAGTGACATAGGGTTGTGCCTTTTTTGGCGCAACCCTTTTTTTTTGCCTAATTTTTTTCTAAGCAATATTGAGTAATATAATAAAAAATTAATTCCAAAAAGAGATTTTATGAAAAAAAGAATATTTGCTTTATTATCTTCTAGTCTAGTTGCTATACTGTTTTTTGCCTCATGTGCAGCACCAAAAATAAAAAATGTTGATATTGTGTTACCTCCGCCACCGGAAGAACCTAAGATTTTTTATGTCGGTACATATAAGGGAGAAAGTAGCTTTAAAGAAACTAACTTCCTAGATTCATTCATAGGCGAAGTTACAGGCGGTGCGGATGCAGACTTGTATAAACCATACGGCGTATCCACTTTTCAAAACTTAATATATGTTACAGATACTGCCTTAAGGGCTGTTTTTGCTATAAACCCAAAAGCAGATAAAAAGAAAAAAGAAAAAAATGTCATATTATTGGGCGATAAGGCTCCAGGGCAATTATCTCTGCCTGCCGGCGTTGCCAATGATAAAGAAGGTAATTTATATGTAGCCGATACAAAAGCAAAAAAAGTATTCGGCTATGACAAAAGCGGCAATATGATACTTGCTATTGGCAAAGAAGATGAGTTCGTAAGACCAGCAGGGCTTGCTATCAATAACGAGCTAGAAAGAATGTATATTGTAGACACAAAAGCTCATGATGTTAAAGTTTACTCCTTAAAAGGCGAAGCGCTTTTTAATTTTGGCAAAAGAGGCATAGGTGATGGAGAGTTTAATTTTCCTACAAATGCCGCCGTGGATCAAAAAAGTGGAAATGTTATAGTAGTTGATACCCAAAACTTCAGATATCAAGTTTTCGACAAAGACGGAAAATTTATATCCAAAATGGGAAGCGCAGGAGACAAGCCGGGGAACTTCTCTAGACCAAAAGGAGTGGGAATCGATAGCGATGGTCACATATATGTTGCCGATTCTGCATTTAACAATGTTCAAATTTTTGACGACAAAGGAAATGTACTCCTATATTTTGGAGGAGCCGGACAACAAGAGGGTCAATTTACGCTAATATCCGGAATACATGTTGATGAAAATGATAGAATATACATAGTTGACTCTTTTAACGCTAGAGTTCAGATGTTTCAATATGTGAGTGAAAACTGGAAATCAAAATTTCCTGATGAATACAAAGAGTTAAAAGACAAGGATTATTATAAATAAATGAAAAAAATTATTCTAGTACTGCTTACACTCTCTTTTCTTTTTGCAAACAATCCTAGCAAAAAGCCATCAGATATCGTGGTGGCAGAGATAAATGGCGTAGTTATAAAAAAAAGTGCTTTAGAAAAAGAGGCACAAAGAGCGATATCCAATACCTATTTCCACTCTAGCGTTCCTGATGAAAAACTAAAAGAACTTGAAGCCGAAGCCCTTGAAAAGCTAATTAATAAGATTTTAATTTTTCAATATGCTACAAATATGGGTATAAAAGCCTCAAAAAATGAAATAAAAGACCTAGAGAAAAACATAATAAAAAACTTTAAATCAAAAGAGTATTTTTATAAGGCACTAGAAGAGTCAAACTTAAACTATGAAGGTTTTCTAAAAGAGATTGAAAAAGATGTAATAGTTAATAAATTTTTTGAAAAACATATCAAAACTGAGCTTGGTGATAGTGAATTAAAAAAATACTATGAAAAAAACAAATATAAATTTAAAGAGCCGGAAAAAATTAAACTAAGACTTATATATATCAAAAACGACCCAGCCAAAAAAGATGGCAAAAAACTGGCAAAAGAAAAAGCCAAAGAGGCTTATGAAAAAATAAAAAAAGGTGAGAATTTTGCAGATATTGCATCCAAGTACTCCAATCATGATACAAGAATATTCGGCGGCGATATGGGATTTGTACATCAAGGCAGGCTTGACCCGCAGCTTGAAAAAATAGCAAATAGTTTGGATATAAATCAAACAAGTAATTTAATTGAGCAAGATGTCGGGT
>JAUPLZ010000089.1 GCA_030836705.1 Campylobacterota bacterium | reverse complement strand
TCAAACAGTTTGATTTTCTTTACGCCAATGCTCGAAAAATTACTAAAACACAAAGCAATACAAAGAAGATGGATTGTTTAGTTTGATAAAAAAGCAGTCTGAGGCATTTTCTTTACCATTTTGTATCATGCTCTGCTTTACTACTTGTTCATAGACTGTTTTAATGAATCCTATCTAGCCAATAAAGTGGTTTTCTACTATTGTGCATCACTGCAGCGATAAAAATCTCCATTTTGGTTGTTTTATAAATAATCGAAAATGGAAATTTATTTAAAATGTACCTTTTAAATCCATGTTGAAAATTTACCCAAGCATCTGGAAAATGCGCAATAGCAATATATCCATCTTCCAATTCAATTAAAAATTGACTTCCCAGTCCTTGAAGCTGCTGCTCTTCATACCAAACATAAGAATCTTTAATCTCATTAGCTACATCAGGATGAAAAGATAACTGCTTCATGCTTAGATAATACTCGTTGTTTGATATGTTCCCAGCTTACTGTTTGAGCTTTTCCAGATTCAATATCTTCGTATCTTTGTTTTGCAAGATTTGCCCATTGTTGGTCTGAGTCGCTATCGTGAGTCTCGTCCATTGACGCAATTAAAAACTTCATCAAATCGTTTTTTTCGTTTGTTGATAATGCTTGCACATCTTCTAAAACTCTATTCATAATCTTAGTCACAACAAATCCTTTCAGTCGAAATGTATTGTATTATGACACAGCTCCGCATATAAAAAATTAAAGAAAAAAGGTGACAACCTGCTTTTAGCAGTATAACGATAGATTATGAACGATTGACAAAGCAATTTTAATCTGATAGAATGACAATATATTGTCAATTAGGAGGTTTTCATGCAAGCAGTCTTTTATTCCCATGCTAGAAATCATTTAAGGGAGCTTATCGATAAAGTTTGTGATGATTTTGATGAATATATTATCACAACCAAAAATGATAAATCAGCCGTTTTAATATCATATGATGAATATAGCTCTATGAAGGAGACAATGTATCTACTTTCATCAAAAAACAATAGAGATAGACTAAATGAGGCAGTAGAGCAGATAGAGAAGCTGCAATTTACAAAAAAAGATATAGAATGATTATATGGTTTGCTGATAGAGGCTGGGAGGATTATCAGTATTGGGCGGCAAATGACAAAAAAATGCTAAAAAGAGTGAATCTTTTATTGCAGGATATCAAAAGAAACCCCAATGACTCCAATGGAATTGGCAAGCCGGAGCGACTAAAAGAAAATTTTCAAGATTATTTTTCAAGGCGGATTACCGCCGAACATAGACTAGTTTACAAAATCATAGGCGATTTGATAGTTGTCGCACAATGTAGGTTTCACTACTAAGCAAAAATGGCGACGAGGCAACTTTAATACGCTTTCGCGCTTGCATTTGCTACTTTTTTTATAAAAAGTACCTCAAAAAAGCGTATTGCGGTTGTGTTTTTTAACGCAATTTTTTTACTCTCATTGGCTAAAAATCAAAAACTCATCTTTGATTCAAACAGTTTGATTTTCTTTACGCCAATGCTCGAAAAAATTGCTAAAACACAAAGCAATACAAAGAAGATGGATTATTTAGTTTGATAAAAAAGCTATTTTAAAATGATATTTGATACAATTTTTCATAAAAGCAAACTTAAAAAAGGCTATGTAAATGTCAAAGCAACTTGACAAAGCAAACATCTTGAACTATTTAAAAGAGCATTATTTAGAGTTTAAAAACAAGTATGATGTGGAAAAAATAGGGCTGTTTGGAAGCTATGCAAGAGATGAGGCAAAAGAGGGCAGCGACATAGATATTTTTGTAAAAATGAAGCCATCCCTGTTTGACATGGTTGCTATAAAAGAGCAGATAGAAAATGATTTGCATAAAAAAGTAGATATTATAAGAGAGCATAAAAATATAAAGCCTTTTTTCTTAAAAATGATTCAAAAAGATTTGATTTATGTCTGACGAACAAAAACTTATGATACTTTCCACTCTGGAAGATATACAACACTCTTTAGAACTTATCCAAAAAAGATCAAAGCATATTTCTTCAAGCGATGATTTTTTAAAAGATGATGAGGGGCTAGAAAAACTTGACAGCATCTCTATGAGGTTAGTGGCTATCGGCGAGGGATTTAAAAATATAGATAAACTTTCAGATAACAAACTTTTACAAAACTATCCGACCATACCGTGGAAACAAGTCAAAGGAGTTAGAGATATGCTTTCGCATCACTATTTTGACTTGGACGCTGAAGTGATTTTTAACATATGTAAGAACGATATTGATAAACTGCTTCAAGCGACTATTGAGATAATAAACGATATCCAAAATTAAAATTTTTAAATTTTTTGTTGAGTTTTTCTATTTTTACGAATTTTCAAAATAAAAATGATTGTTTGTATTTATATGGAAAGGTAGGTATGTCCCCTTTCGCGCTTGCATTTGCTGCTTTTTATAAAAAGCACCGCAAAAAATGCGGTGCATGGTTTTATTCGTTTTCGAGTCTCTTTTTTTCTTGTCTATATATCCAAAACATAGGAAGAATAATAATCCCGTGCAAGAATAGAGTCAAGGTCATAGGACCTTGATTTAACCAGCCAAAAAAACTAGGAACGATATCTACAAATGGCTCTATCATGAAATACTCCTTTTTTATCTTTCGTGTCTTTCGCTTTTGCTAGTTGTTAGCAAATCGTAAACCAAGAATGCAAATCCTGTGATAGTAACCAAGCCCATCACGAATCTCCAGCCAAGACCTTGAATAAACCAAACGGTATTTTGAGCTGCAAAATATCCATCCCAAGTCGCACCCATTTGTGCTCTTTCTACCATAACTTGACCGTATCCTGAAATAGTAAGAGCCGCCGTCATTCCTAAAACCCCTACGGATAAAAGAACGATAGCCATTTTTGATGCAAATGTCATACGCATCTCTTTGATGTTATTTTTCTTTTGAACGCCCATATAGAACATACCTATGAGAATAGTAGCAAATGCACCGAAAAACGCAAGGTGACCGTGAGCAGATGTAAACTGCGTACCGTGTGTATAAAGATTGATTTGCGGAAGCGTATGGAAAAAGCCCCAAACACCAGCACCCAAGAAGTTACCGAATGCGTTAGTAACAAGCCAAGCAAACGCCGGAGAGTTTGTCATGACTTTTTTCAAGCCTTCGCCTTCTCTTACGCCGTGCTCTTTACCCCAATCATAAACAACATGTACAAACATCGCCACAAGCGGAATCGGCTCTAGCGAGCTAAATAGCGCACCGATTTCCCACCAATATTCAGGTGTTCCAATCCAGAAATAGTGATGCCCTAGACCTAAAATTCCAGAACCAAAAAGCATCGCTACTTCTATCCATAGCCACATTTCAACTACTTGTCTTTTTGCGCCAAGCGTGTGAATAAGAGCATATGCCATAAGTGAACCTACGAAAACCTCCCATGTAGCTTCAACCCAAAGGTGAATAACCCACCACCACCAGAATTGATCTATTGAGATATTTTGAGTAAAGAACATACCGGCTAGATATATACCGGCAAGCGCTATAAGGTCAGCCATCAAAACAGTCATAATGCCTGTTCTTTCGCCCTTTATCGCAGTAGCGTAAACATTGAAAACAAATATTAAAACTACTACAACAATACCAAGGTCTGCCCATCTTGGAGCTTCGATATACTCTCTACCTTCGTTGATAAGCCAAATAGTCATATCATCAGCAGGTCCAACTTGAACAAGTATATAAACGCCGACTACAATAGTAACAGCAAGGGTTAAAACCCAAAATCCGAGTTTTCCAAGCCCGATTCCGACTGTCTCAATGCCTGTTTCATCCGGAAGCAGAAAATAGACAGAGCCTATCATTGCATAAAGCATCCAAACAACAAGCGCATTGATGTGAACCATACGAGCCGTTGAAAAATCAAATAATCCATACAAGAAATCAGGATTTAAGAACTGATATGCCGCAATAAGCCCCATTACAAGCTGTGCGCCAAAAAGTATAACAGCAACTACAAAGTAGTGAATTGCAAGTTTTTTTGATTCTGTTTTAAAGTTACTTAGCATTTACGGCTCCTGTTATTTTTCCAAAATTTCTAGGAAATCCATTTGTATCTATTGAAGATGCGTGCTTTAAGAAAGCCACCAAGCCTTTTGCCTCTTCAGGAGTAATTCCTAGTTTTGGCATCTTTCTTGAGTGTGCCGCATAAGTAGTAGGATCTTGCAAGAATGCCGCTATGCCTTCTTCTTTTGTTGGATATCCAAGGAAGCCCATATTGTCCCATTTTGGATCCAGCCATGCTTTTGTCAAATCCGGTGCATAATAAGCGCCGTTTCCAAGAATAGTATGACAGTTTATGCAGTTTTTAGCTTGAAAGCCAAGCTTGCCTAGACGAAGTAGCTCATTTGCCTCTTCCTCTGACCAATCATCACGACCGAAAAATTGCTCTTTTTCGCCGATTACGGGTACTTCGTGACCTCTTTTATCGCTCATTTCGTAAGTAATCTTATGATTAATTACCGTTGGAGAAGGAATTCTTTTTGTAACTCCATTTTTTAAATCTTCAGCGCTGCCCATTGTTATTTGACTTATTGAATCAAATGTAAGCCAAATAAGAAGCATTAGCGAAAACCCTGTTACCCAAGCCGCAGAACGGCGCCAAAAACGATTGTCTGTCCACACAGAAACTGTTCTTTTAGACACTAAAACCTCCTTTTGATATTCTTATTGCTCATATCTCTCTTCTGCACGAACGGTTAGATAGTAATAAAGGTGAGGGAGTAGTAAATATCCGACCATTGCAACCATCAAAGCCTTTTGAGTAAAAGGTTCACTCTGTATCATGCTAGAAAACGAGTATAAACAATAGGTCTGCAAAGCCCAAAAAGTATAGCCAAGCGGCATATAATAGCTTTTTAGCTTTCCCATCTTAACAAGAGTGTAAACACCCACATAAAACAGTCCGAATATCAATACAAACGAGGAAGTCAAAAAGATAGGCAAAAAATCATCAAGCGCTATCTCTGGTCTTCTGATGTAATGTTCAACCATTTTTCACTCCTCTTATTGTGATTATCAACTGCCAAACGCATAGTAATCAAAATAAAAAAGCAAATAATTGACTTACATCAATAATGTATAAATTTATAATCCTTTTATCTCTTTTATTCTTACGATAAGGTTTGAAACGGTTCTGACGGCTTCGCCTATTTTTGACACCACGCCCTCTACATCATTTGTCTTTAACTGCTCTTTTAGCCTTCTATATCTAAGACCGTCGCATATAAGCTCATATCTCTCTTGATCATTTTTTTTCATGTGAGAAACAGTATTCATTGATTTAAGCCCCAGTGACTCCATTATCTCTTGGTGCGATATTTTCATCTTCAAAACTCCCAATATTTTTTGATTCGATGGCGTAAGAATATCAATATTTTGATAATAAGACCCTTAGTATTGTTAATATATTGGTAATTGCATTTTAAAAATACCAATATATTGATAGTTTGTGCAAAAATGTTACACAGCAAAAAGAATTTTTGGAGTTTTTGGTTAAAATCTCACAAAATAAACAAAATGAAACACTCATATTTTTAAAAACACCAATAAACATAAAAATCAAGAGTGTTTCATTTAGAGCAACTTTTGTTGCGAGAGCCCTCTGCTGAAGAGTCCTATTTGGACTTGTTCAAAAAGGAGATTTACAGGTGAATAAGCATGGAATTTGAGTTAGAAAATACGGACGGTAGTGCGAGAGCATGCACTATAAAAACAGCTCACAGCACTATAAAAACGCCAATTTTTATGCCGGTTGGAACCGTTGGAAGTGTGAAATCGCTAGACGCAGAGGATATGCGTGATATTCTTCAGACAGAGATAATACTTGCAAATACTTATCATTTGTATCTAAGACCCGGAACTGAGATAATAAAAGCAATGGGCGGCTTGCATAAATTTAGCGGATACAATAAATCCATCCTAACCGATAGCGGCGGTTTTCAGGCATATAGCCTTAGTAATAACTCAAAAGCAAATGAAGATGCTATTGTTTTTAAAAGCCATATTGACGGCAGCTTGCATACTTTTACGCCAGAATTTGTTTTGGATATCCAGTATGCTCTAGGAAGTGATATTATGATGGTTTTAGATGATTTAATAGGGCTTCCGGCTACTGAAAAAAGAATCAGGCAATCAATAGACAGAACCACAAAATGGGCGAAACAATCACTTGACTATCATCAAAAAACACAAAACGAGGGCAAAATGCTAAATCAAAATATTTTTGCAATTGTCCAAGGCGGAACAAGCTGTGAATATCGCGAAATTTCAGCCCAAAGCCTTGTAGCTATAAGCTCAAACGGCAAAGAATTTGACGGTTTTGCAATAGGCGGATTGAGTGTTGGGGAAGAATCACAAGCTATGTACGATACTGTCGAATTTACTACGCCGTTTTTGCCGCAAAACAAGCCAAGATACTTAATGGGAGTAGGAACGCCTGAGGATTTGATAGAAAATATCGACAGAGGCGTTGATATGTTTGATTGCGTTATGCCGACAAGAAATGCAAGAAACGGAACTATTTTCACCTCATTTGGCAAAATAAACATAAGAAAAAAAGAGTTTTCAAAAGACTCAGCGCCAATTGATACGGCTTGCGATTGTTACACTTGCAAAAGATACTCAAGAGCCTATTTAAGCCATCTTTTTAGAGCAAAAGAGCTTACCTATTTTCGTCTTGCATCGCTTCATAATCTGCACTATTATTTATCGCTGGTCAAAGGTGCCAGAGAGGCTATTTTGAAAAACGAATGGAAAAAATACAAAAAAGAGTTTTATCACAAAAGAGGCGTTGTTATCTAATGGTTTTTGGCAAAATAGACTATCTTAACCTTCTTCCGTTTTATGTTTTTTTGAAAAAAAATCTAAAAAGCTCATCGGAAAAAACAGCACTTGCTCTTAAAAAAGGCGTTCCTGCCCAAATAAACGAGATGTTTGATAAAAAAAGAATCGATTGCGCCGTCATTTCGAGCATAAAGAGTTTTGGATATAAGTGTACGAATCTGGGTATAGTTGCTCAAGATGAGGTTTTAAGCGTGCTTGTCATTTTAGGGGATGATAAAAAAGATAGCGAATCAAAAACATCAAATGCACTGGCAAGCGTACTTGATGTAAAAGGGCAAGTTATCATAGGAGATAAGGCGCTAAAGGCATATCTTAACGGAGCGGATGCGGTTGATTTGGCAAAAGAGTGGAAAAAAAGACATAAGCTCCCGTTTGTTTTTGCCAGACTTTGCTTCCACCTGCACGGCGAAAGAATAAAAAAACTAAGCGAGAACTTCTTAAAAACAAAAACAAAAATCCCGTACTACATCATAAAAAAATACAGTCAAAAAACCGGCATCGAGATAAAAAATATAGAAAAATACCTACAAAAAATAAGCTACAAGATTGGCAAAAAAGAGGAGCTTTCATTAAAAATATTTAAAAATGAGTGCCGTAAAAAAGGTTTATTATGATGGAAAACGGCATGGAAAAATTTAACGATTTGGACAAAATCGCCAATATTGACCAAAGCGAGTTTCTATCCAACCTAGAGCATATCATTTCAGCCATCGACAATGCACAAAAAGAACACAATGAGCTAAAAGAGCTTTTTTTCGGAGTGATTGAGTTTTTGCCAAACGCTTTGTGGGTTTATAATGAAGACGGGAGTGTGTATCTACAAAATAGCTCGGCAATAGCGACTAAAATTAATCCTCAAAATTTTATAACAGGCAAAAAATATTACGAAATAGAGCATGAGGGCAGGTACTTTATCATGCAGCTTTCAAAAGTTAAGAACAAATATATCATTTCGGCAACCGACAACACCCAAAGCAAAAGAGAAGAGAGGCTTATATCAATGGGTCAAATGGCGGCGCACTTAGCGCATGAGATAAGAAACCCCATAGGCTCTGTTTCCATTTTGGCTTCAACGCTTTTTAATAGGGTGGAAACCAAAACAAAACCGCTAGTTCTTGAAATAAAGCGCTCCATTTGGAGAGTTGAGAGAATAGTAAAAGCTACGCTTCTTTTTTCAAAAGGATTTACTCTAAACGAGCAGTTTTTTAAACTAAGCGAACTAGAGGATGATTTGGCTCTTGCAATCTCAAACTACTCATATTCGGCAGATATTAATTTTGTATATAATTTGCCGCAAGCCACTATAAAAGCAGATTTTGACCTACTTAGCATGGTGTTGCAAAACATGCTTTTTAATGCGATAGATGCTATAGAGGACGGCGATTTTGAAAAAGGGGTTGTCGAGATAATTTATCAAGAAGACGAAGAGCATCACATCATCACGGTAACTGACAGCGGAAAGCCTTTTGAGGATGTAAATAAGCTTTTTGAAGCATTTGTAACTACTAAAACAAAAGGCAATGGGCTAGGACTTACGCTCTCTTTAAAAATAATAGAAGCCCACAAAGGCACGCTAGCTATAAACAAAGGAAAAAAAGGGTTTATTATAAAACTGCCAAAGGATTAGCGTATGAACCCGCTTTGAGATTTATTTACCTCAAAGCAGTTATAAAAATCAAACTGTTCTGTTTAATGAGAGTGCTCTTCCTCTTTTTCGTTTTTAAAAGATGGGAATTTGTGAGTTGCATATTTTGAATGGCAACTTGTACATGCGTTGTTCATCTTATAAAAATAAAAATTCACAAGCTCTGCATTTTTATTCTCAGCCGCATGTGCTAACATGCCTGCGTCTTTGTGAAATGCACCGTCCATTTCCACAAAAGATTCAGGAAGTTTCGTATGAAGCTCTTTTGCTTGCTCTTTTGTAAGTTTTTGTTTTAGGATATAACTAGCCTTTATTTTTTTCGCTGTTGTCTCTATTTCATGCCAGTTTCCTGCCGCTATTTGAGGCACTAGAGAGCTCACGCCTTTTTCAAGTGCAATCATTTCTTGAGAAAGCAATCCTCTTAGGTCTTGCGAAAGAGCTTCAACGCCTTTTTTTGATTCCGCTTTATGTCCGTCATGCTCTAGGGCAAAACACGAAAGGGAAAAAATTGACACTGCCGAGATTAATACCATTTTGGATATTTTACTCATTTCATTTCCTTTATTTGATATAAAAAGTTATTATAATAAAAATACCGTACCAATTATATTGATCTGTGTCAAGAGCGCTATTAAAGCATATTTGTTTTGCTGTCATTTTTAAAGCCAAAGTATTTTTATTTTATTTAAACATGAATTAGTCACTTTTAGGATTTGTGGTTATGGAATCATTTATTTAAAAAAGAATAATATTTTGTAAACATGCCGCAAATAAAAAGAATAAGAAGGAGGCGTATGCCTAAAACAATCCCATTTCATTTACTACTTCTCCTATTCTCTTTTTTTACTTGTTTATCTGCTATAGAGATGCAATACACGCCTATTGATTTTTCAAAGGCAAGAGTCGAGCTTACAAAAAAATATATCAAAGAGCATTACGGCTTGGAAGCGGAGGATATAAAAATAGTCCCCAAAATCATAGTTGTGCATCATACGATTATGGATGATTTTCATGAGTCGTTCTTAAGACTCTCCCCTGCGGTGCTTTCGGAAAAAAGATCAGATATCTACAATGCAGGTATGCTTAATGTTTCGGCTCATTTTCTCATAGACAGGGATGGGGCGATTCATCAGTTGATGCCGTCTGATTATATGGCAAGGCATGCTATAGGGCTTAACTACAACTCCATTGGTATAGAAAATGTCGGGGGAGAAAGCTCTAAAGACAATTTGACAAATGAGCAGCT
>JAUPLZ010000088.1 GCA_030836705.1 Campylobacterota bacterium | reverse complement strand
GATAGATCAAATGCAGAAATTTTGGTTCATTTAATCATTAAAAAAACTTTAGGAATGAAAAATACTGCTATACCGGAAAAAAGAGGCTTGCTTGATAGAATTCAAGAGCGATATTTGGTAAATTTTTCTATGTTCCAAAGCTTGCCTGACTTTTGGGGATTGGGACAAAAATTCCCTATTATGCCAATCGATAAGCTTGAGTACATTCCAACAAGAGCTGCCACAATCTGGGATATAACCTGCGATAGCGACGGAGAGATAGCTTTTGATCAAAAAACACCTCTCTTTTTACACGATATCGACCTTGAGGTTGAGGAATATTTTATAGCGCTCTTTTTAATAGGTGCTTATCAAGAGGTTCTGGGCATGAATCACAATCTCTTCTCGCATCCGACAGAGGCGACTATCTTGATAAACGACGAAGGATATGAGGTGGACTCTCTTATTCAATCGCAATCTCTTTTAGACACGCTTGAAGATATTGATTATGATATTTTAGATATTCAAAATAGACTTAGACTCAACATAGAAGGCTCAAAAAAATTAACAGAAATCGAAAAGAAGAAAGTCTTAGGCGAGCTTTATGTTTATTTGAGCGAAAACGGCTACCTAAAAACAACAAGGCGATAATCTTTATGAGTTTATTTGATTTAATAAAAGAGGATTTTTCGGTTCCATACAAAAGAGACCCAGCGCTTCGCAACAAAATGGAGGTTATTTTTAACTATCCGGGCGTTTGGGCGGTCGTGTGGTATAGAATAGCGCATTATTTCTACAAAAAGAATTTTAAAAGAGTTGGCAGATTTTTATCCGCAATCGGAAATATGACCTGCCATGTCGACATACACCCATCTGCGACAATCGGCAGGCGGCTTTTTATCGACCACGGGCACGGAGTTGTAGTAGGCGAGACGGCTGAAATAGAAGATGATGTAACAATCTATCAAGGGGTTACACTAGGAGGAGTAGAGCTAGTAAAAGGCAAAAGACACCCGACTGTAAAATCAAATGCGGTTATAGGCGCAGGCGCAAAAATATTGGGCAACATAACAGTAGGAAGAAATGCAAAAATCGGCGCAAATAGCGTAGTAATCAAAGATGTTCCCGATGACACAACCGCCGTCGGAGTACCGGCTAGAAATATCACAAAAGGCGCTATCAAATCACCGTTAAGTCACAATAAATTGCCGGATATAGACAAAGAATTATTTAGATACCTAGTAAAAAGAATTGCTATTTTGGAAGAAGCGATAATCTCAGGAGACACGAACATCATAGAAAAAGACAAAGAGCTTGAAGACATCTATCAGGCATTTATAAACTCAATGGAGAAGTAAGCGGTACAAGTTAAATGCACGCCTTTGAAAACCAAGTCTATTGTCTAATTGGGCAAAACAATAGTAAATTTGACGCTGTTGTCTTCGTTTGCCACTAGCAATCTTCCGCCCATATGTCTTTCTTCTATGATTTGCTTTGACATATAAAGACTTATTCCTGCTCCTCTTGATTGGAGCTTGGTTGTAAAGCACGGTTCAAAAATCTTGTTTTTCGTTTCATTTTACTTTAAATATTTTTTTCTTTATTAAAGCAACCCCGGTGCTTTCCACATCGAGCTTGTCAGCCCAGCGTCCACAAGTTTTAATTGCTCTTCATAAACTTTTATCCACTTTTTTTCTATCTCTTGATAGATTTTATGATTGTTCATATTTGGAATATACTCTTTTTCCCAAGCTACCAGTTTTTTTGCAGCTTCGCTTATAGAACCATAAACTTTGGCGCCTACTCCAGCGCTCATGGCGGCACCCAATGCCGTCGCTTCTGTGATTTTTGGCACTTTTATCTTGCATCCGGTTACATCTGCTAGAATCTGGCACCAAAGCCCGCCCTTGCTGGCGCCGCCTGCAAAAACTATCTCTTTTATCTCTATTTTTGAAAACTCTTTTATTTTGTTTAGGTTTATATTTGAAACTATTGCGGCATTTTCTTCTAGGCTTCTAAACATAGAATATTTGTTGCAAACAGAGGCATCGATACTCAAATTCACAAAAGAAGGGCTTGCATGATACCACTTGCCGTATTTCATACTGTCGCTAAAGATAGGCATAATCCCGTATGAACCGACTGGCACATCTTTCGCATTTTTTTCTAGCAGTTCATACACATCGACCCCGATTTTTTTGGCTTCGGTTTTTTCCGCCTCGCAAAAAGCATCTCTAAACCATCGCATAATAAGTCCGCTAAAAAATGTAATACCTTCAGCCTGCGACTGATTCTTTATCACATGAGGATTGACTCTTATATCCATATTTTTTGGAGGGTTTGTGTTTTTGTCTATGTTTACTATCTGCTGCCAAAAGCTTCCGCCAAGAATTGCAACTTGTCCAATATCAACCACTCCAAGACCGGCAGATCCAAGCTGCACATCGCCGCCGCCCATTACTACTTTGGTCTTAGTGCTTAATCTAATCTCTCTTGATGTCGCATCACTCACACTCCCGATAACCGTTCCGACTTCATAGCAAGGGCAAAAAATATCGTCTTTTATACCGACTTTTTTTGCCATGCTTTTATCCCAACCTCTCTCTTTTAGGCTAAAAATCCCTGTCGTTCCGCCGTTGCTAGGATCTGTGGCTATAACACCGCTTAGTTTATAAAGAATCCAATCGCCTATCATTGAAATATTGGCAACTTTTTCATAAAGCTTAGGT
>JAUPLZ010000087.1 GCA_030836705.1 Campylobacterota bacterium | reverse complement strand
TATAAGTGCAGATCCAGCAGCGGCAATCGGAGGATGAAATGAATCAACAGAGCGCAATTAAAGTTAAAAATTTAACCAAAAATTTTGGCAAAGATGAAAACCTTGTAAAAGTAATAGAAAATGCATCATTTGAGATAAAAAAAGGAGAACTTGTAGCTCTTATTGCTCCAAGCGGTGCAGGAAAAACTACGCTTTTGATGATGATAGGATGCGTGCAAGAGCCTACAAGCGGTGAAATTTGGCTTGGTGAAGAGAAAGTTTATGACAACAAATGGAGTGCAAAAGACACCCGTAAAATTCGCAGAGAAAAAATTGGTTTTATTTTTCAAGCTCATTACCTTATACCTTTTTTAAATATAATAGAAAATGTAACGCTTCTTCCGCAAACAAACGGAGTTAGTGAAAAAGAGGCAAAACAAAAGGCTATGGAGCTTTTAGAATATTTTGAAATTGCAGACAAAGCTTACAATATGTCATCTCAACTCTCAGGCGGGCAAAACCAAAGAGTAGCCATTGCAAGAGCACTGGCTAACAATCCTGAAATTATCCTAGCCGATGAACCAACAGCTGCACTTGATGCACAACGCTCTATCAGCGTTATAAAAATGCTAAAAAAAATTGCAATTGAGCAAAATGTAGCTATTATTACGGTAACTCACGACGATAGAATCCTTCCTTATTTTGATAAAATCATGAAAATAGAAAACAGAAGCATTGTTTTTCATAAACTAGACGAAGATAAAATATTATAAATCTGTTTCACAAATATTTCATAAATAATAATTATAATACATAAAACATATACAAAGGATAGAAGATGAAAAAGATTTTACTGGCTTCGTTGTTGATTAGTGGTGTTTGTTTTGCGGAGGAGAGCTACGCAGATCATGAGGCAAAAATGCAACAGATGCAAGAGCGTACACAAAAACAGGATGGTTCTGGCGAACAAAAAAAACAGCAGGGAAAAAATGGTTCAGGAAAATCTGAAAACGCGGGTTCTGGTCCAAAAGACGGTACCGGAAACAAATATAAAGGTTCAAACAGCGGCGGGGGGAGAAAATAAAATGGATGTAGGTTCATGTGGTTCAATGCAACAAATGAGAAAAATGGATGGCTCTGGCGGTGGTCAAGGTCAAGGCGGCATGAGAGATATTATGCAAAGTTTATCCACTGAGGACAGAGCAACTTTAAAAGAACAGCTCAGTTCTATGAGTCAGGAAGAAAGAATGTCTGCGGTAACACAAATGAAAAAAGTTGATGCAACTGCTTTAAGTTCAGAGGACTATACAAAAGCGCTTCTTGATATTTTAAACAAAGCCAATAGTAACGAAACCGCAAGTGACACTTTTTCGGTATATGCGTAGATACTTTTTTAGGTATAATTTTTTATGAAAATTTTATACCTAGAAGATGATATTACTCTATCAGAGACCGTTGCAGAGTTTCTAAGCGATGAAGGTTTTGATGTAGTTTGCGTTTATGATGGTGATGAAGCATTAGAAGCTGTTTACAAAAATGGTTTTGATATGTTTTTATTTGATGTAAATGTTCCTAAAATAGACGGATTTTCCTTACTTGAAGAGCTTAGAGCAGCCAATGTCTCAACACCGGCAATTTTTACAACTTCACTTAACAGTATTGATGATTTATCAAAAGGTTATAGTTGTGGTGCGGATGACTACATAAAAAAACCTTTTGTTTTAAAAGAGCTTCTATTTCGCATAAAAGCTCTCTTAAAAAGAGAATTTAAAACTCAAAGCGAGCTGACTAAAATTACCAAAGATATCGACTTTAACACACTTGCCAATGAACTTATTGTTGAGAATCAAAAAATATTATTAAACCCTAAAGAAGTTCTGCTTTTAAAACTGTTATTAAAACATAAAAACGAGTGCGTATCGTTTGAAAAAATCTACCAAAGCGTTTGGTCATTTGATGAGATGCACAGCGATATGAGTTTGAGAACTTATATAAAAAATCTGCGTAAACATATCGGAAAAGAGAATATACTCAGCATAAAGAAAGTAGGATACAAATTTGTACAAGAGTGAAAAACAGACCATTTTTTATGTACTTGCTCTTTACCTAAGCTCTACTCTGCTTCTAATTACAACACTCTTTGCCGGTTACTATTTCTATAAACAAGAAGAACTTTTACATACCGAAAAAGAGATTTTAAAACAGTATAGCTTAACCTTGGGAGAGGCTCTTTTATCTGTCCACGAAAACAGCGACGAAAAGTATGAGTATCCTAGATTCGAGAATTTTAAGAGCGCAATTTATGACATAGATAAAAATCTGATTTTTTCAACATTTGACACTAAAATAAAAAATCTTGATAAGGATTTCTTTGTAAAAGGTTCAAACTCCTACTATATCTCTTCATTAAAGCCCTACTATCTCGGTGCTGCCTACAGTGTTGTTGAAAAAAGAAAAAAACCTATAAACATCTTAAATGATTTGATTATTAGCGCCGTTATTGTAATTATAATTACAATAATAACCTCATTTTTTCTGGTAAAACTTGTTCTTAAACCCCTAAGAGACAACCTGCGCCTTCTTGACAACTTTATAAAAGAGACAACGCATGAGCTAAATACTCCCATTACAACCATTCTTGCAAACATTGAGACGCTTGATTCAAAAAGCTGTGATGAAAAATCTATGAGAAAACTCCAAAGAATCAAAACGGCTTCTACCACCATCTCCAATCTCTATCAAGATTTGGTATATCTGTTATTAAATCACCAAGTCTCATCACAAAACGAAGAGCTAAATGTATCTGAAATATTAAACCAAAGACTGCACTACTTCTCGCAGGCGGCAAATGTTAAAAAAT
>JAUPLZ010000086.1 GCA_030836705.1 Campylobacterota bacterium | reverse complement strand
TTGATCAGTTTGTTTTTGATGCAAACATAGAATTGAAAACAAAAATAATAGAAGAAAATGGATAAATGAATCAAAAACATTTAGCAATCCACCAGTTTACACCATCTGTCATTCTAGGTGATGGTGTAAGCAATGCGGTTTTTTTTACTCAAAAAATCCTCATAAGTATGGGATTTGAGAGTAAAATATATGCAGTCCATAAAGACAAATCATTTGCTGCATATGTTGAGCATATTGACGACTATACTCCAAATAAGCAGCATTTACTACTTTATCACCACTCAATCGGTCATAAATACCATGAGCTTATTACGGGCTTTGCTGATAAAAAAATACTCGTATATCACAACATAACCCCATCTCATTTTTTCACGTCATCTCCTCACCTCGTTGCAGCCTGCAATCTTGGCAGAGCGCAGCTTGCCGCAAATCCTCAAAGCTTTATCGCTACTTATGCCGATTCGCCTTACAATGCTAAAGAGCTTCTCTCTTTGGGGTATAAAAATGTAGCAACAATCCCTCTTTTGCTTGACATTGAGAAGAAAAAAAACCTCTCTTTTGATGATGAGATAGTTAAAAAGCATCAAGATACATACAATATTATAACCGTTGGCAGAATCGTCTCAAATAAATCACAGCACGAAGTTATTAACACTCTTTTTTATCTCAAAGAGCATTACGGGTTAAAAAATATAAAGCTTTTTCTCATCGGCGGCGTAAGCGAACCTGACTATGATGCATTCTTAAGGGAGTTGAGAAAAAATCTTTTACTCGAAGATGTAGTGCTTTTAACCGGCAAGGTAAATGATGAAGAACTACAGGGCTATTACAGATGTGCGGATCTTTTTTTGACGCTTAGTAATCATGAAGGTTTTTGCATACCGCTGCTTGAAGCAATGCTTGAAGATATTCCCGCTTTGGCATATGATGTCGGCGGCATAAGCGCAACACTCCCGAGCTTATCGCTTCTTAATTTTAAATCGCCCGACCGCGTAGCTTCAAAAATTTACGAGATAAAAAATAGCGCTCACTTAAGACATGAGATGGTAAAAGCGCAAAAAGAGCATTTAAAGAAGTTTTCAAATGAAAATATTATTGCTCTTTTTAAAGATTTTCTCTCTCTTGTTGTGGAACAAGAAATTCCATATGAAATACCTAAACAAAGCAAAAAAAAGAGTACCTATCGCATAGAGGGACCGTTTGACAGCTCTTATTCACTCTCCATAGTCAACCAAAATATGGCTCTTGCCCTTGCAGAACAAAATAGTGTCTCTCTCTACTCGACCGAGGGTTACGGAGACTTTAAGCCAAATAAAGAGTATCTGCATCACCATCTTGATATCGATGCCCTTTACAAAACCAAACAAGATAGCGTTGATAACACCATCCGCAACCTCTACCCGCCAAGAGCAAATGCCATGCTGGGTGCTCACAAAATCATTGGACCCTACGGTTGGGAGGAGTCTGAGTTTTTGCCACAGTTTGTGGAGCAGTTCAACTCAAGACTAACCATGCTCTTTTGTATGTCTGATTATGTAAAAAACGTTATGGCAAATAACGGTGTGAAAATCCCTCTCGCCACAGTTGGAATAGGTGCTGACCATGTGTTAAAAACAGCTTCAAAACCTTTTGATTTTGAACTGCCAAAAGGCAAAAAATTGCTCCATATCTCCTCATGTTTTCCAAGAAAAGGAGCAGATGTTCTTCTAGAGGTATTTTGCACGCTTATTAAGGAGCAGCCGGAGCTTGCTCTTATCATCAAAACATTCCCAAATCCTCATAACAACATCATGGAGCTTATAAAAGAAAACAATTTTAAAAAAACCAAAATTCTTGAGGATGGTGTTTTTCTTTACGAACAAAATGGCTCTTCTCTTTTGCTTATTAACAAGGATTTAGAACAGTCGTATATCAACTATCTCTATGAAAATACGGATATTTTTGTAGCTCCCACAAGAGGCGAAGGTTTTGGACTTCCTCAGGCAGAAGCGATGCTCTTTAATCTCCCCGTAGTCACCACGGCATACGGCGGACAGAGCGATTTTTGCACCCAAGAGAGTGCATGGCTTGTAGATTTTAAGTTTGATTATGCAAAAACGCATATGAATTTGCCTCGCTCTTTATGGATTGAGCCCTCAAAACAGAGCCTCTTAGAACAAATAAAACTAGTTTTATCAGCGTCAAAAGAGGGGCTAACCCCAAAACTTTTAGCCGCAAAAGAGCATATCCTCTCAAACTATACATGGCGGCACGTTGCCCAAAGGGCGCAAAATGCTCTGCGCACGTACGACAGCATTGCAATGCCGGATTTAAAGATTGGGATAATTTCTAAAGTAGTTACAAAAAGTGTAAAAAAGCACTCCCTTAAGCACTCCGTTATCTGCTTTGATGAAAGAGATTTGCAAAATATTGAAATGTTCAAACAGAGGATTGTTAGTGCGGAAATATCTTCATTTGTAATTGAATATAATACTGATTTTCCCCCCCGATTATCACTACTTCATGAACTATTCTTGTTTTGCTTAGAAAAAAAAATACAGAGTTATATTTTAATTTCTTCTATAAAAGATATAGATTTTAAAGAGCACTTCAAAGAACTGAATTTTGCAACAAGAATTATGGT
>JAUPLZ010000085.1 GCA_030836705.1 Campylobacterota bacterium | reverse complement strand
TGTATATATAATGAAAATTTTGATAACACCACTACATCAAAAAGTCTTTTAAAAGCGCTAAATAAATTTAACAATGAAGATGTTTTGTGGCTAAACGGCGATGTTGTTTTCGATAAAAATATTATAGAGGATTTGATACCTTGTATATATGAATCAAAATCGTTCGTCTGTGTAAATACAAGTAAAGTGGGCGATGAAGAGGTTAAGTATCCCGTCGATAAGGACGGCTCTATAAAAAATATTTCAAAAAGTGTAAAAAATGGTCTTGGTGAAGCTGTCGGAATAAATTTTATTTCAAAAAAAGATATAAATGATTTTATTTTGTATCTTGAAAAATGTGAAGACCAGGATTATTTCGAAAAAGGCATTGAGATGCTAATAAGTGAAAAAAAGACCAAGATTTTTCCTCTTGATATTTCAAAATATTTTTGTATGGAAATTGATTTTAAAGAAGATTTGAATAGAGCTAATTCGCTTTTATAGATGAAAGATTTAATAAACTTAATAAACATTCCTTTGTATTGGATATCTTTTTTTATTCCAAAAAATAAAAATATTTGGGTATTTGGTGCGTGGTTTGGGCAAAAATATTCTGATAATACAAAATTTTTTTTTGAATATGTTAGTAAAAAAGACCCAAATATTACCGCCGTGTGGCTAACATCAAATAAACAAATATATAAACATCTCAAAAAAAACGGATATAAAGTCTGCATGAGATACGGAATTATGGGATATTTATACACCATGAGAGCCGGTTATGCTTTTACGACAGCATCGGTGGCTAGAGATTTAAATCATTATGCATTATCAAAAAAAACAAAAGTGATACAACTCTGGCACGGCATACCTCTTAAAAAGATAAGAAATGATGAAAACGGATATTATTTTAGAAAAAAGAACACTCCGATTAAATTCGCATTCAAAGAGCTGAGCAGGCTTTTATTGGCTCCTTTTAAGAGTGAAAAATATCACTATATAGTTAGCACGGCACCAAATACCCATTTTGAAACGGCATTTGATGTTTCTAGTGAAAGAATTATTATAACCGGCTACCCTCGCAATGATGCTCTTTTTAAAATTAAAGAGGAACGAATCACAATAAAAATCATATATATGCCTACTTTTAGAGGGGCAAATCAGAGCGAAATAGATTTTTTTTCAAACTTTGGTTTTGATATTGAAAAAATGAATAGGTTTCTTGAAAAAAATGGTATGGAGCTTTATTTGAAACTTCATCCTGTGAATAAGCCAAAAGATGATTTTAAAAAAGAGATAGAAAAATCAAAATTTATTCATTTTTTAGATATTGATGATATTTATGAAGTCATGTATGATATGGATATTTTAATAACTGATTTTTCAAGCATTTATATTGATTTTTTATTGACGGACAGACCAATAGTGTTCACTCCTTTTGACAAAGAAGGATATCTTACGAAAGAACGCGAACTGTATTATGAGTATGATGAGGTTACGCCGGGACCAAAAGCTTATAATTGGGATGAGGTTTTAGAGTGTTTGCAAGAGATTGTAACTCAAGATAAGTTTTGTTTAGAAAGAGAGAAGATAAAAAATAAATTTCATAAATACAAGGATGCCAATAGCTCACAAAGGCTTTATGAGTTATTGAGCGCAATTTAACGGCTTGCTAAAATCCCAATAGTCAGCATATATGCCGTATGCAATATCTAGGCTGTTGCACATAAAAGATATCTCGTTTACATCGTAGATATAAACTTTTATATTTTTATTTTTGAGATTTTTGAGTAATCTTTTATTTTCGGCTATTATTTTTTTACTTGCCGCAATGTGAGTAATTTTTAGTTTTTCTAGAGAATCGGCAATATCTCCATTTATATGCGATAGTATTTTCCATGTTGGCATGGCTGATAGCATCTCTGCATTTATGCCTTCTGCTACTGCCTCCCAAGTAAAAAGCTCCATTATTAGCCTTTTTTTATCGATAAAATGTTGTGAAAAATCAAGCGGTGTATTGATTTTGTCGGTTATTAAAATAGAGTCTTTGTGTTCATCAAACCAATTGTTTACATCATTAATATCAAGCGGAGTGAACTTAGAATCAATCTTGTATTGCTTGAACTCTTTAAGAGTCGGCGGAATGCTTTTTTTAAAGCCGGTTCTTTTCGCCCAGCTCTCCCAGTCGTGAACGGCAACATATACTTGATCTTTTGTCTTTGAAATATCCAGTTCAAATAGTCTAAAACCGTTTTTGTAGCTAAGTTCTAATGCTTCAAGAGAGTTTGTGTAAATATGCCCTTCTATTGCTCCGCCCGCGTGCGCTATTAGGCGATTTTTTTTATGCGGATCATCTATACATAAATTTTTTGTCTCTTTTGAGTTTGAGTTTTGCTCTATTTTTTCCAAGGCAAGCCAAAATTGTGTTTTTATATAATTTTTTAGCCTAGGATAAGCAATATATAATTCATTATCTATTTTGTTTTTTATAACTTCTACATAGTTTTTTTCAAGCTTTTTTAGCCTCTTCTTTCTAAAATCAGAAAGCTCACTATTTTGCAAAGCAAAGTTATTTGACAAGAAAGATAATGGGATGTTAGTGTGCTTTTTTTTTATGCCGGAAGTTGTGATGTTTTCTCCTAATGCACCAAGGGCATAGCAGTATTTTTCATAAATCGGTTTGCTTGAAACGGCATTTATTCTATCACATGAGTCAATCCAGATAAAAGAGTCGTTATCTTCAAAATCGTGAATGTATTTATAAAGAGGCTTTGAGTTTATCGACTCTATATATGGGATTGCTTGGAGATTTTTATCAAGCTTTAAAAGCAGTGGAAATTTATAACGAATATCTCCGGCATAAATTATTTTTTTATCAATATCGATTTTTATATCGGAATCAATTTTTTTAAAATATGAAAAAGAATAGAGAGTTGAGGCAAAAATAAAAATTAGAAAAAAAAGTCTAAAAAACATATAGCGCCTTATTTTTCCAAATCTTTATAATTAAAGATATTTGTCGGATCTACGGCAAAAACATTTGCGTTATTTGAGATTTTGGTTTTATTATCATCAATTCCGGCTATGTATTTGACTAATTCGTTAAAACTTTCCATATTGAAAATGTTATTTTTGTTTACCTCTTGGAGCTCTTTGAGTCTATCGTTTTTATCGCTACTATAAATAAATAGAGGAATTTCATATTCGTCTTTATAAGGCGGAATAAAACCGTGCCCATTTTTATTAATGTTAATCAGCTCCCCATGGTCTGATAAATATATGAACAGAAACTTGTCTTTAAATTTATTGAATATTTTTTCCAATACGGTGTCTGTGTAGTAAATAGAGTTGTCATACTCTTCTATGACATTTTTTGGATTTGGAAATAGCACCTGATTGGCCGGGTATCTTTTTTTATAGGAGGTATGTGATCCTAGTAGATGCAGGAAAAATATCTGTTTTTCATTGTTTGAGATATTAATTTTTTCAAAATGTTCCAGTAAAGCCATGTCAAAATTAGCATTATCTTGACTGGTTGAAGAATCAACAGTCTTTATAATGTCAGCCTCATTCATTATTGTATCAATATAGGCATCATGTTTTATTTTTCTGTATTGATTGGAGAACCAATAGGATTTATATCCATGTTCTTTAAAAGTTCCTATTAGCGATTTAGAGGTTATAAAGTCAAAAAAATGCTCTACCGTAGCATCGGTTAGCATAATGGGTATTGAGTATCTTGTTTGGTTGGTTGGCGCAACTACATTATCAAAAACAAAGCCATGCGGTTGATTTGCCAAATAGTCTAAAAACGGTGTCGTGTTAAGAGGGTAGTTGTAAATGCTCATATGGTTTCTGTTGACGCTTTCGCCCATTATGATTATTATTTTGTCGTAAAAAAGTGGTTTATTGTAAGTGATTCTTTCCTGCTTTGCCAAAAAATTTGCTCTCTCCACGACGATTGGTCGCCATTCATAAGCTTGATTTAAAGATAAAAAATAGTTAAATGGAGTTACATTTTTTATCAGATTTATACTGCTTAGTCCAATCATTAGGAGTAGCAAGAGATATAAACCTGTGCTTTTTAATAATTTATACGAATGATTGTGGTTCATTAAAAATTTATACAACAAAAAAAGCCCCGCAGCTAAATATAGCAAAATAAAATAATCAAACCAGCTTATGTAAGTAGATAGATACTCAAAAGCCTCTTGAGTAGGGGATAAAACAGCGGTTTGAAGTCTGGCATCAAGGTTTCCACCTCCCCAATGAATTACGATATGAAGCACTATGCTGTTAATTAAAAGAGTTGCTAAGCCGATTAAAACAAAGACAAGTTTGTTTATTTTGGATAAAAAAAATAAAATTGATATAGAAATTAGCGAAAAACATACACTTTCTATTGATTTAATCGCAAAAAATTGCGGTAAAAATATATATATACTAAGAAGTAAGCTAAAGATAAAATACTTTTTGTTGAGAGTTATTTCTTGAATAAATTTATTTTGCATTTATTATAGTTTAGTCAATTTGTCGCTTTTTTAAGAGCGGCAGAAGATA
>JAUPLZ010000084.1 GCA_030836705.1 Campylobacterota bacterium | reverse complement strand
TAAAGCTATGAAAAAAGAAAAATATAGTGAATAAAAAAATATTTTTAGATATAAACATAGTAATAGATATTATTGATGAGGCAAGAAATTCTCATAATGAAGCAAAAAAGACACTTGTTAAAATAATCGAAGACGACTATGAAGTTTATGTTAGTGAAGACATGATAACTACCGTGTATTATATTCTAAAGGGCAATATTAAAGTTCTCTATTTTTTTAAAAATATTATAAAAAAATGGAATATAGTTCCTTTTGAAGTTGCTGTTATAGAAGAGTCTATAGATTATTGTATCAAAGACGGAAGCGACCTAGAGGATGTTTTGCAGTGCATGTGTGCTAAAAAAAACGGCTGTAAAATATTTTTGACGAGCGATAAAAAATTTATAGATTGCGGTATCAGTATTATGAGCTATGCGCAATTTTTAAAATAAAATTTGACCTTCAAATAAAAAAATAAACGGATTAACTATGCTAGAGCAAAAAGTGCAAGAGCTTATCGCTATGTCAGGCGAATAGATGATAAAAAAGCTTATAAAAAAAATCATTTTTAATAAAATTGTCGCTAGAGCACTCCTGAAAATTTTGTTAAAATCGCACAATTTTTCTTACTCTTTTGCCGGAATTTTTGCGACTATTTTAAACAACGGCACTCATCCAAAACATCGAATTATGAAATACAAAGAGTGGTTTTTAGAAAACATCAAAAAAGAGTGGGTTGTGCTGGATGTAGGCTGTAATACCGGCATGATGCCAAGCGTTATGAGCCAAAAAGCAAGTTTTGTTTACGGCATAGAGATAGATTCTAGATTGCTAAATAAAGCAAAAAAAGAGCATCA
Source organism: Campylobacterota bacterium (assembly GCA_030836705.1). Lineage (GTDB taxonomy): Bacteria > Campylobacterota > Campylobacteria > Campylobacterales > SZUA-545 > JAUPLZ01. The sequence goes on along the minus strand of JAUPLZ010000084.1, from coordinate 21,177 downwards.
AAAAGAAAATATCGAGTTTTTTTGCGCCGATGCCACTAGTTTTGATTATTCGCCGTTAAAGCCTGTTGATTGTGTAACTCTTTCTAATGTCTTAGAACATATAGAACATAGAGTTGAATTTTTGCAAAAATTAATAAATCAAATCAAATGGAATGACAAAAAACACTTTTTGATAAGAGTGCCTATGATAGACAGAGACTGGATAACTATTTATAAAAAAGAGTTAGGTTTGGAATATAGATTGGATGGGACTCATTTTATTGAATACACTTTTAAAGAGTTTGAAGATGAGCTAAAAAAAGCAAAAATAGATATTAAAAAGCACGAAATTAGATTTGGCGAAATATATGCAATTTGTGAGGCTTTATGAGTTCCGGACCGCAAAATTTTTTAAATCGAATAAACAAAGAGTTGGCTTCATACGGTTTGCCGCCTTATGAGATAATAAACCCAAATCCGTCAAGCCTAAATTCTTTGAAGAAAAAAGATATTTTTAAAGTCGGCAGATTAGACGGCGCAAGTTATTACAAAACAACCTCTTTGAATTTTTATAATCTAATAAAACAAAGAAGAGAAAAGAGTTCAAAGATTTTTTCATTTTTGCCGTATTTTCCAAATAAAATGATCTTAGCTTTTAATAAGCCGGTCAATTATTTTCTAAATAGAGCTAGCAAAGAGGTGCAGAAAAAAAGCGATATTATTATTTTTCAAAGCGCTTTTTCAAAAGATATGCAAGATAAATTCGTAGGCAGTTTTTATATAAAAAAGCCTCATAAAATAATTCTAAACGGAATTCCAAGGGATGTTTTTTATCCGCCAAAAAAGGTAACTTATATTGAAGGGTTTCCAAATCTCGCAATTACCGCATCTTTTAGGCTTCATAAAAGATTGCAAGATGCTATCGCTATTACGAATTTTTTAAAAAAAAAGTATCCGGATATCAGGCTTCATATTCTAGGAAATATGGATAATTTAACAAAAAAATATATCTCTATGCAAGATATTTCAAGCTGCGTTTTTCACGGAAATGTAAAAACCATTGACTTGCCAAGAATCTATAGCAGCTGCGATGTAGGACTTTCTCCTAGTCTTTTTGACCCATGTCCAAATAGCGTTATAGAAATGATGGGATGCGGTTTGCCGGTTATTACCACCTCTCAAAGCGGAGCAAAAGAGCTTGTAAAAAATAGTGATTTGATTGTAAATGAAGATGTTCCGCTGGAATATTTGGAGCTTCAAACGGCACACTTAATCCCTCAAATAGATATAAAAGCTTGGTCTGGCGCTATCGAAAAAATTATAGACCAGAAATTAAAGTATTCTGAATTTGTTTTAAAAAGAGTAGAAGAGGAGCTGGATATAAAAATAACCGCCAAAAAATATGCCCAATTTATTATGGAAAACATAGATGCAAAATAGCCCGCTTGTTTCCGTCGTAATGTCTGTTTATAACGGAGGCGACTGTGTTGGAAGCGCTATTGAGTCTATTTTAAGACAAAGCTATAAAAATTTTGAGTTTATTGTAGTGAATGACGGCTCGAACGATGAAAGTTTGGAGATTTTAAAAGAGTATGCAAAAAAAGATAGCAGGATAATTATCATCAACCAAGAAAATATCGGTCTTACAAAAAGTTTAAACAAAGCCATTAAAAGCGCAAAAGGGAAATATATAGCAAGGCAGGATGCGGATGATATAAGTCTTCAAGATAGGCTGCAAAAGCAGGTTGAATTCTTGGAGACAAATGAGGGCGTTGTGCTTCTTGGGACAAATCAATATGAGGTTTTTGGGGATAAAGAGGCAATCGGTAGATATTATGATGATAAGGAGATAAACAAAATAGTTTATATTTACAATCCATTTGCGCATACCTCGGCAATGTTTAGAGGAGATGTTTTTATAAAAATTGGAATGTATGATGAAAATTATAAAACTTCTCAAGATTTTGAGGCATGGATGAGAATGGCAAAAGAGGGTAAGATAGCAATGCTAAAAGAGCCTCTTGTAAAAAGAGTTATAAATCCAAATTCAATAACCAAAAAAAGAAAAAAAGAACAATATTTAACAGCTTTTAAAATAAGGCTAAGACATGCAGAAGTCGGATATTTTGCAGCAATTATGGCTAGCATATATCAGGCAATAATGGCGCATATGCCAAAATGGATTATAGATTTAAAAAGAGGGTAGATTGAAAAAAAATATAGCTATTTTTATACACTCTTTTGGAAAGGGCGGAGCCGAAAAGGTTGCTTCGACTCTTGTAGATTCTTTTAATAAGACAAATAGCGTTATTTTGGTTTTACTAAGAGATGAGATTGTGTGTGCTCTCCCCAAGGGAGTAGAAAAAGTTGTCCTAAAAGGCGGTATTTTCCAAAAAATATTTGCTTACAAAAAGCTTTGCGAAGCAAAAAATATAGATATTTCACTATCTTTTTTAACTCTTCCGAATCTAATAGCAATTGGTTCAAAAATAATAGGCAATAAAGCCAAAATTTTTATAAGCGAACACACCGTTCAATCTATCTGGCGAAGAGATGAGCGGGTTTTTTATGCTATTAAATTTTTAATAATTTCTATTTTTTATAGATTTGCCGATAAAACTATCACGGTTTCAAAAAAAATAGCTCAGGATTTGGTTAAAAATTTTTTTTGTAATGAAAAAAAAATAATAACAATTTACAATCCTTTTGATATTGAGGCTATAATCAAAAAATCGCAAGAAGAGGCTAAAGATATTGCTTTTGATAAGAAAATTACATTTATTTCCATCGGAACTTTATACAAGGTCAAAAATTTTCCTTTAATTATTTCATCGTTTGCAGAAATTAAAGAAAAAAATTCTCAACTTTTAATTTTAGGCGAGGGCGAGGATTTAGAAGAGTTAAAAAAACTAGTACAAGAATTAAATCTGCAAAACAGGGTTTATTTGCTAGGATTTCAAACAAATCCTTATAAATATTTGGCAAAATCTGATATTTTTGTGCTTGGTTCAAATCAAGAAGGCTTGCCAAATGTAATTATTGAGGCGTTAGCATGCGGTTGCGCTGTGGTTTCGACTGATTGCACGGCAGGACCAAGAGAAATTTTAGCGCCAAAAAGTGATTTTGATAAAAAAATAAAAAATGAGATTGAGTTGGCGGAATTTGGGATTTTGACCCCCGTTGGCATGGAAGAAAGAATGATAGAAGCATTAAATGCTATGATAGAGAAAAAAGAATCATACAGGTCAAAAGCATTAATAAGAGCTATAGATTTTTCTTTAAAAAATGGTATAGATAAATACAAAAGGGAGATGGATGTTTGATAAAATAAAAACCGCAGAGATAAAAGTTTCTTTAAAAATACTTTTGCTTTTAACGGTATTGGCTTATATTTTTAGTATGGCTGTTCGCTATATTTGGGTGTGGAGTACAAAATCTTCTGAGTTTTCATACTGGAACGATCAGCTTATGATAAACACAAACGATGGCTATGCTTGGGCTGAGGGTGCTAGAGATATTTTGCGCGGCGTTAGCCATTTTCAAGAATCGACGGTAGATACTCCTATATCAAAACTTACAGCTTTGGCTGCGAGCATTTCTTCTTTTTCTCTTGAGAGTGTTATTTTATATCTTCCTGCGGTTTTAGGCTCTTTGCTTATTGTTCCTATAATTCTTATCGGAAGAGTGTTAAAAAATGATTATTTAGGGTTTGCGGCGGCACTGCTTGGCGTTATAACCGTAAGTTATTACAATAGAACAATGGTTGGATATTTTGACACCGATATGCTTGTTATTGTTTTGCCAACGCTCTCTTTATGGGGAATACTGCTTGCTCTTTCTTCAAAAAATACAAAATATTTAGCGATAGCTCCGTTTTTTATGGCGGTTTCAATCTATTGGCACAACAGCGGCGTGCAATTAGCAAATGCATTTTTTATAATGATGCTTATTTATACTCTTTTGTTTGAGAGAAGAAACCCGTTCAATTATAAATTGATTTCGATTTATGTTTTAGCGCTTACCTCTATTCCTATTTTGCCAAAACTTGCGCTTATTGTGATTCTTTCGCTTTTGTATCATTTTTTTAAAGAGAAGATAAACCATAATCTTCTTATAGTTATTGTGGCTTTTAGTGCTCTTGTCTACCTGTGGTTTGGCGGATTCGAGTGGATTGTAGGGGTTTTAAACAATGCGTACATAACTAGACTTTTTGCAGATGATATAAATATCTCTTTAAAATTTTTTGATGTTGTCCAAACCGTAAGAGAAGCAGGGCAAATACCTTTTGAGGTTTTTGCACAACGAATTAGCGGAAGCGTAGCGGTATTTTTTCTGGCATGTATCGGATATATTTTGCTTTTAACTAAAGAGAGAGTGTTTATTATAACTTTGCCGATGGTAGTTCTTGGATTTTTTGCTTATGCCGGCGGTCTTAGATTTACGGTTTTTGCTGTGCCTGTTTTTGCTGTTTCATTCTTTTATCTTGTTTTTGTCATTGCAAATTTAATTCAAGAGCAGTTAAAAAACAAAATAGCTCCGACGGCGCTTGTGGTGATTTCTGCCGGTTTGGCTTTGTACCCAAACATAGCTCATGTAAAAGAGTATAAAGTTCCGACGGTATTTAATAAACAAGAGGTAGCTGTTCTTGATATTTTAAAAAACATAGCTTCAAGAGAGGATTATGCTCTTGCTTGGTGGGATTATGGTTATCCTATTAGATTTTATAGCGATGTGAAGACTTTGGTAGACGGCGGTAAACACGACGGCAGTGTAAATTTTCCTGTTAGTTATGCGCTTACTTATCCGCAGACTGAATCGGCAAATATGGCAAGACTAGCAGTTGAGTACACAGAAAGAGGATATAAAGATACTAGAGGTATAAATTATGTTAAAAACATGATGGAAGATTACAACTATACCAATCCGAATGAATTTTTGATGCAGCTTAGCAAGAAAGAGTTTGCTCTTCCTCAAAAATCAAGAGAGGTTTATTTCTATCTTCCGTACAGAATGTTAGATATTTATCAGACTGTAAGACTATTTTCAAGTATTGATCTTAGAAACGGCAATCAGTTTGCGCAACCGTTTCTTTTCCAATCAAACGGCTTTAATGATACAAAGGAAAAAATTATTTTAGGAAACGGTTTGGAGATTGATAAAAGAACAAATAGCGTAAATATCGGAAATCAAAAGGTTCCTTTAAGCTCACTGCTTGTTACTGCTTATGACAACACCGGAAAGCTTCGCGTTCAGCAGCAAATATTTGATGTTAATGCACCTTTGGCGGTTGTTTATATGAAAAGCTATAATCGCTTTTTGATTGTAGATCAGCAGACATTTAACTCTACATATTTTCAGTTGTTTGTTTTAGAGAATTATGATACGGAGCTTTTTGAGCCGATTATTATGGATCCATTGGTGAAAGTATATAAACTAAAAAAATAAATGAAGTGTAGTTTTTTTGGGCAGTGCGGAAGCTGCGTTCTTTATCAATATAGCTATGATGAACAGTTTGAGCTAAAAGCAAATGAGATAAGAGATAGCTTTGAAGAGTTTGACATAAGAGAGTTTGAGCTCTTCAAAACAACTGATGGGTATTTTAGAAATAGAGTAGAGTTTAAAATATGGCATGAAAAGGATGAAAACATCTCTTTTGCGATGAGAAGTTTGAATGATTCAAAAGCATATATTCAAATAGACTCTTGCGCTATTGCAAATATTCATATAAATAGCATGATGCAAAAAATCATTCCGTTGATTCAAGGGAATAAAATCCTAAGAGAGAGGCTTTTTGGTTTGGATTTTTTATCCTCGACAGATGGCGAGATTTTGATCTCTTTGCTTTATCACAAAGCGATTGATTTGGAGTGGGAGAAAGAAGCAAGAAAATTAAAAAATATCTTAGGTTGCGATATTATAGGTAGAAGCAGGGGCAAAAAAATAGTTATTGATAGAGATTTTGTGAATGAAAAAATAAAGATTTACAATGATGAGTATGTTTTTTGTCACATAGAAAATAGCTTTACGCAGCCAAACGGCGATATAAATCAAAAAATTATTTCGTTTTTATTTGATAATACAAAAGATTCAGACCATGACCTTTTGGAGCTTTATTGCGGCATGGGAAATCTAACTATTCCGCTTGCAAAAAATTTTAATAGAGTATTGGCGATAGAGGTCTCAAAATCGTCAATCGCATCCGCAAAAACCAATATAAAAGCCAATAATATAAACAATATAGAGTTCGCAAGAATGTCGGCAGAAGAGTTTGCACAGGCTATGGATAAAAAAAGAGTTTTTAATAGATTAAGCGGTATTGAGCTTGATTCGTATAATTTTAAATCCGTTCTTGTAGACCCTCCTAGAAGCGGACTTGACAGTGAAAGCTTGGAACTTGTAAAGAGATTTGAAAAAATTCTTTATATCTCTTGCAATCCAAATACGCTAAAAGAAAATCTAAGAGAGCTTTTAAAAACCCATGAGATTAAAAATGCGGCGTTGTTTGACCAATTCGCCTATACGCCGCATTTGGAAATGGGCGTGATACTGGAAAGGTGTTAAAATGAGTTTTAATTTTGAAAAATATCCGTTTGAAAAACTTAGAGAGCTTCTAAGCCAAATTATTCCAAATAGCAAATATTCGCCAATAGCACTAACTATCGGAGAGCCGAAGTTCGATACTCCGGAATTTATCATCAATAAAGCTTGCAAAGAGGGCGCAAAATATAGAATTTATCCAAAGAGTGCAGGCGAGGAAGAGCTAAAAGATGCTATGAAAGGATTTTTCAAAAAGAGGTTTAATATTGCTTTGGAAAATGAAGAGATTATTCCAACGCTTGGAACCAGAGAGGTACTTTTTAATTTTCCGCAATTCTTATTATTTTCAAAACCAAATCCCGTGATGGCATATACAAACCCTTTTTATCAGATTTACGAAGGCGCTGCACTTGCTTCAAGGGCAAAAATTCATCTTCTGGAGTTAACAAAAGAGAATAATTTTAAACCAAAAAAAGACGCAAAAGTTCTAAAAGAATCAGACCTTGTTATTTTGAATTTTCCGAATAATCCAACCGGTTCTGTGATGAGCTTGGATGAGCTTTGTGAATGGGTGGAGCTTGCGAAAGAGCATGATTTTGTGCTTTTAAATGACGAGTGCTATAGTGAGATATATATGAATACTCCACCGCCATCAATATTGGAAGCCGCAAAAAAAACAGGAAATAACGACTTTGCCAATATTCTTTGCGTTAATTCAATATCCAAAAGAAGTTCGGCTCCGGGATTGCGAAGCGGATTTATAGCCGGTGATAAGAAAATATTAAAAGATTATATGCAGTATAGAACTTATGCCGGAATAACAGCCGGAATACCTCTTCAATTAGCGGCTGCAAGCGCTTGGAATGATGAAGAGCATGTAGAGGTTTTTAGACAAAAATATAAAAAAAATGCGAAATTAGCGTCCGAGATTTTGGGATACCCTCAGATAGATGCTACATTTTATATGTGGCTTAAAGTAAAAGATGATGAAAAAGCGGCACAAAATTTGCTACAAAAATACAATCTTACTGTTTTGCCGGGCTCTTATCTAGGAAGAAATGGTGCCGGCAAGGGTTATATAAGAATCGCTCTTGTCGAGTCCGAAGAAAAAATAAAAGATGCGCTAAGCAGGCTAAAGAAATATATGCAAGAGGATGAGTAATTGAAGATACATTTTATTGGCATTGGCGGCATTGGTCTTTCGGCATTGGCGAGATTTTTTTCTCATTGCGGGCATGAAGTGAGCGGCTCTGACATAGCAAATACAAGCTTGACGCAGAAGTTGCAAAAAGAGGGCATGAAAGTTAGTGTTCCTCATAGTAAAAATAATATTACAGATCAAGATTTAGTCATTTATTCCGCCGTTATAAAACCGACAAATGAAGAGTTTCAAGAGGCAAAAGAAAGAGGAATATTAACTATTCCAAGAAGAGAAGCTCTTTCTTATATTTTGGGTGATAAAAAAGTCTATTCTGTTTGCGGTGCGCATGGCAAAAGCACTACAACGGCTATTTTGGCATCAATCTTAAAAAGCTCTGCTTTAATTGGCGCAGAGTCAAAAGAATTTGGCTCGAATGCATATTTTTCTTTGGCAAAAAATAATATTATTGCTTTTGAGGCTGATGAATCAGACGGTAGTTTTTTAAACTCAAATCCATATTGCGCGATAGTTACAAATGCAGAGCCTGAGCACATGGAGTATTATAAATACGATTATGAAAATTTCTATCAAAGCTATCATAAGTTTTTACAAACCGCAAAAATAAGAGTTATAAATGCAGAGGATCCATATCTTTGCACGGTTCTTTTGGATTGTGTTAAGTTGTTCCCTTCAAAAGATATTGCCAATATGAGATATGAGGTTGTAGATGGAGAGCCTGCTACTTTTTTTAATCTAAAAGATTTGGGCGAATTTAGAGTTTGGGGCTTTGGGTATCACATAGCGCTAGATGCTTCATTGGCAATTCTAGCCGCACTTCATGAGATGGATATTGAGACAATTAGGGAAAATATAAAGAACTTTAAAGGCATCAAAAAAAGATTTGATGTTGTTAAAAAAGAATCCAACTTTACTCTCATAGATGATTATGCGCATCATCCAACCGAAATAGAAGCTACTTTAAAATCTGCGCTCCTTTATGCAAAATTAAATAATCTTAGCTCGGTTACGGCTATCTGGCAGCCACATAAATTTTCAAGAACAATTGATAATCTTGATAGATTTGTTGAGTGCTTTAGCGGTGTTGACAAGCTTGTAATTTTACCGGTTTGGTCAGCAGGTGAAAAAGAGGTAGAGCTTGATTTTAAAAAGCTTTTTGCAAGATACAACCCGATTATTTGCAGTGACTTTAAAGCAGCAAAAAAACTAACAGAATTAGAAAAAGGGCTTGTTATAGGCTTTGGCGCAGGCGATATTACATATCAGCTAAGAGAGAGTTGTCATTAAATCTAGTTTTATATTCGCATTTTAGACATAGCTCTTCATGTGCGCTATTTTGCCTAAAGCCGTTGATGATGTCAGCGGCTCTTTTGCTGTTTAAAATCTTCCCCAAAGAACTGTTTTTGAGATTGCCAAGCTCTATAACTCCATGAGAATCAAGACAGCACGGCACGACCCTTCCATCAGCAAGTATTCCAAAATGCGATATGAGTCCTTGACAAGTGCCGTTACTAAAATGATTTGATGATAGTGACGGCCAGTTGAAATAACTGTCAAAATGCAGGATAATTTTTTTTGCAAGCCGTATATTTTCGCTTCCGTTTATTTCTATTTTAAAATATGAAGATAGCTTTTCAAAAAGCGTTGCATTAAACCTATTTTCGCTTTTATTGCTATCCAGATTCCAGACTCTTAAATTTAAAAAAATCTCATTATTTTCTTTGAGTTTTGCTTCACAAAGTAAAAAAACATCTCTTATATATTTATCAAATTCAATAGTCGAATTGTTTTTATTGTAGCTATTTAACGAAATGTTTATTTGTTTGATAGACGGATGGAAGAGCGTTTTGTGGCTATGGCGACTAATATAAAATCCGCTTGTTGTCAGCATAACGCGAAAATTATGCTTCAAGGCTATATCCAAATAGCTTGCAAGATTTGTCAATATAAGCGGGTCACCCAAGAGATGAAGCGCTATCTCTCTTGTGTATGGTTTTAGCTGGATTAAAATATTTTCAAAAAAAGCTAGAGGCATTGTAGCTGTTTGGTTTGTTTTTGGCGGACAAAAACTGCAAGCAAGCCCGCAAATATTGGTGATTTCTATATATGCACGATAAAATTTCACAGCTATTTAAAAAAGAGCAATAAAAGGAGAAAATCCCCTTTTATTAGTTTTCGATGTAGTTTTTAAGCGCTCTTCCTACTTTTGGATGTTTTAGTTTTTTGATAGCGCTTGATTCTATTTGTCTTACTCTCTCTCTTGTGACATTTAGCTCTTTGCCGATTTCTTCAAGAGTTCTATCGCTCTCATCGTCCAAAAGTCCAAATCTCATGCTGATTACGGCTTTTTCTCTATCGTTTAACTGGTCCAAAACCTCTGCAATTTGTATTGTCAAATCATCTTTTAGTATATTTTCTATCGGATTTTTTGAGTTTGTATCTTCTACAAAATCTCCAAATTTACCATCTTCGTCGGCGCCAACAGGGGCTTCTAGGCTTATCGGTTCTTTTGTAATTTTTATTACATTTTTAACCTTTTCGACCGTCAAATCAACCTCTTTTGCTATTGTCTCTTCATCCGGCTCTTTGCCATGCTCTTGAACATGCTTTCTTATTACTTTATTGATTCTATTGATAGTCTCAATCATGTGAATCGGTATTCTTATTGTTCTTGCTTGATCTGCTATGGCTCTGCTTATTGCTTGTCTAATCCACCAAGTCGCGTAAGTTGAAAACTTATAACCTTTTTCGTATTCAAACTTATCGACAGCTTTCATTAAGCCGATATTTCCCTCTTGTATCAAATCCAAAAACGGCAAACCTCTGTTTGTGTATCTTTTTGCGATTGAGACAACAAGTCTTAAGTTTGATTTAGCCATTCTGACTTTTGCGGCATCAGAGATTGTCTTACCTCTTTTTATCTGCTCAATTACCTCTTTTAGCGTTTTTTCATCAAGATTGAAGCTGTCCTTGCTTGCCTCTTCCGTTTGAATAAGCTTTTTAATCTCCATATATGTGTTAACCATGGTAGCTTCAGGAACGGCTGCGGATATATCTTCCTTGCTCATATCTTTGATTTTTGCAAGGATTTTTTGATGATTTTCTAAAAGAGTTTCATTAAATAGCGGCAGTCTATATTCTAATCTTTTCAGCTCTTTTTCATAGGAATCTTCGCTTTTTAAAGATGTCTCCATTGCTTTTACTAGCTCATTTATCAGTTTTGAAGTAGGTCCAAGCTCCATTAATCTTTCTTTGACGATATTCTTTTTGAACTTTATGCCAAGAATTCTTAGCATCTCTTTTTCTTCATCGTCAAACTTTTCTTGCTGGGTGCTTTTTTCCCACTCTTTTTTTGCTCTTTCAAGCGCTTTAAAGCTCTCTATGACCTTTTCTACTCTTTTATCGTTTTTTCTAGGAGCTTTTTCTTCACCCTCTTCACCCTCTTCAGCTTCTTCGCTATCTTCATCATCCTCAAAACTCTTAAATAGCTCTTTTACTCTTCTTTCTCGGTTAATAAGGGCATCTTTGTAGTCAAGAATAAAATCAATCAAATACGGCACCGTGCAAACGCCGTCGATAATAATATCTTCACCGTATTTGATTTTTTTGGAGATTACAACCTCTTCTTCTTTCGTAAGAAGCGGAATTTGACCCATTTCTCTTAGATACATTCTAACAGGCGAGTCGCTTCTTGACCACTCCAAAAGCTCTCTCTCTTTTAGGAGATTAAAATCAAAACTGTCATCTTCTTTTAGTTTTTCGAGGTCATCCGCTTTTTTTTGAGCGTCCTCTTGATTTTGTTTTTTTACAACCTCAGCTTTTGTTAATAAAGTAACGCCATATTTTTTTGAAAGCTCTAGGACTTTTTTTGCAGTTGACGCCGTAGGCTGTTTTTGAATTATGGTTATTACATCTTCGTATGTAAAATTGCCTTTGGCATTCTCTTTGAACTGTTCTTCCAATGTTTTTATCGGGTTTTTTGTTTCAGCCATTATAGCTCCTGAAGAATATTCTTAATTTATAAAAAACGCACCGTTATCGCTGTTTTGCAAACTTATAGATGCACACACTGTTTTAAGGAAAAATTAAATGGGTCGCAATTCTATACTTTAGCTGCTTATAATATGCTTATATCGTGAAAAATCGTAACATCTTAAATAAACGGCTTTTTGAGTAAAATCCAAAAAGCCTACGCTAGCCGCTAAAGCTAAAAGAATCAATATTTACGATTTTGGTCTAAAACACTGAATAACTTCATCATTGGTCTTAAGATATGGACCGTCAATCAAATCAATACAATAAGGAACAGCAGGAAAAACTGCATCCAAGCACTCTTTTATTGCTTTTGGTTTTCCGGGAAGATTTATAATTAGAGCATTTTTTCTTATTCCGGCTGTCTGGCGAGATAAAATCGCAGTCGGTACATGTTTTAAGCTAACTTCTCTCATAAGCTCGCCAAATCCGGGCATCATTTTTTCACAAACCGCCTCTGTTGCTTCGGGTGTAACATCTCTTAGTGCCGGACCGGTTCCGCCGGTGGTTACAACAAGGCAGCAACCTTGATTGTCAATCATATCAATCAGTTCTTTTTCAATCTCTTTTTGCTCATCTGGAAGAACCCTATAAACACTCTCCCATTCGCTTAGCAAATACCCATCCAATGCCTTTGCTATCTCTTTTCCTGAAATATCTTCATAAATTCCCTTGTGAGCTCTATCAGAGAGTGTCAAAACCCCGATTTTAATTTTTTTCATCTATTGTATTTCCTTTTAGTAAATGTCCATAGTTGTTATAAAAATATACCGTTGCAAACGGTTTAAAGAACCCCAATGCGTTTTGCGCTTGGATAATCTTATCTAGCTTGCCAAGATACACTTCAATTTTTGTACCTTTTTTTAAGAGTTTTTTTATCTTATCCTCTTGCCACTCGTAAAACAAAAGTTGTTCCAACTCTTCGTAAGTTGAGTCACAAGTATATTTTTTTAGATCAAATTCAGATGGAAAAACAACATTTTTTAAAAACTCATCCGTGTATCTGTTTTTGTCTTTTTTGTAGTATAAAAGCTGCATTTTTTTAAACGACAGCTCTTTTGTTTGAAAAAATGCCGGTGAAAAAAGCTGAATCTTATCTACTCTTTCTTTGCAATTTAACGCATACTCAAAAGCTTTTATTGCTCCAAAGCTAAAACCGGATAGAACAAAAGGGCTGTTGTCGATATAGTCCAAAAAAAGCTCCGTTTCGTTGCAAAAAGAAAAACCGCTAAAAAAGAGGTTGTTTTTAGATGTCATTAAAAAATACAATCTCTTGTGTGATTAATTTTTTTTGAAGTTCCTTTATCTCTTGCTCGCTGGTTTTTATTGTTTTTAGCGCTATATCTTTTGCCTGTTCTATTGCATCTTGCAAAGAGAGGTTTTTTTCCATATTAAAATTTTCAATATGGTTTTTAATAAGCTCATTAATAATCAAAATATCCTCTTTTGTGTTGCTGTATCTTTGTGAGTAAAAGAAGTCATATGCCACTATTCCGGATATTTGAGCTGCTATTTTATAAAGAGAGTGTTTTTCGCTTTCAAGACCATTGTTTGTTGATAAAAAGTTATTTAAAAATAGTGTTATTTTTTCGAACTCGACCCCAAGTTTTTTGGCGACTATCGCTTTTGAGCTTTGATAAAGCGCTATTTTTTCTTTTTCTTCGACACTTAGTGCTATTTCTTGTTTTTTTCCAAAAACCACCTTATCTTTTACGCTTATAAAATCCTGCATATCTAGTTCTTGCTTATTTAATTTTATAGCATTCAAAGAGGCTTCATTGATAAAATTCTCAAGTGACGCTCCACTAAAACCGGCAGTAATAAGAGATAGTTTTTCAATATCAACACTATTTGGTCTATTTTTTAGATAAATTTCCAATATTGATTTTCTCTCATTTACAGATGGCAGGTCAAGATGTATATGTCTATCAAATCTTCCGGCTCTTAAAAGGGCATCGTCTAGCATTTCTATTTTATTTGTGGCGGCTATTACAACGACGCCGGAGTTTGACTCAAAACCGTCCATTTCAGTTAGTAGCTGATTTAGCGTGGCATCTCTTTCGTCGCTTCTTATCCCGCCTCTAGCTTTGCCTACTGAATCAATTTCATCAATAAAAACAATAGAAGGTGCTGATTTTTTTGCTGCTTCAAAAAGCTCATGAACTTTTTTCGCACCCATTCCTACATAAATTTCTACAAAACTTGAACCGCTTTGATAGAAGAATGGTACACCGGCTTCACCGGCTAAGGCTTTTGCCATCATGGTTTTTCCAACTCCGGGAGGTCCGATGAATAATATGCCCTTTGGAATTCTTGCATTAAATTTTTTGTATTTATCGGGATTGTTTAAAAAATCTTTTATTTCAAAAAGCTCTTCTTTAGCACCATCAAGCCCTGCAACATCCGCTAGTTTTAATTTTGAAGTAGTCGGAAAATATGTATTTTTTAACTCTTCCTCAAAAGTTGGTTTTTGAATAGTTTCTGTGTTTTTTTTGTTTTTTTTATCAACTAGATAAATTGCTAATCCGCCGAGTAGAAATAAAATAAGTAAAAAAAGCGGTGTATTATCGATAATAAGTGATAAGAATATTAAAAATAAAATAGCAAACGAGCCGACCGCGATATTTTTACTATTTAGAAGTTGATTCTTATCCATTCAAAGCCTGCTTTTTTTATTTAGATAAACATCTGCTATTCTTGGAATCGCCCCATTTTTTCCAATCTATTGTATCTTCTTGCTAGTTTTTCACTAAGTGAAAGTTTTGATAGCTCTTCAACATTTTTTAAAAAATACTCTTTTATTGCTTGCGCTGCTATCTCTTTTTCTCTATGAGCGCCTATTAGAGGCTCTTCGATGATATCATCTATTAAATCAAGCTCTTTTAAGTCTTCAGCGGTTATTTTTAGAGCGTTTGTTGCAGTCTCTACTTTTGCTGGATCATCCCACAAGATTGCAGCACACCCTTCTGGTGAAATTACGCTAAATACAGAGTAGCGCATCATGGCAAGCTTATCCGATACTCCTATCGCCAATGCGCCGCCGCTCCCGCCTTCGCCTATTACGATGGAGATTGTTGTCGTTTCTACATCCGAGAGTTCAAAAAGATTTCTTGCTATAGCTTCGCTTTGTCCTCTCTCTTCGGCGCCAACACCCGGATATGCCCCCGGAGTGTCTATTAGCATAAGGGCGGGCAGATTAAATTTTTCGGCTAACTTTATAGCTCTTAAGGCTTTTCTATAGCCTTCTGGATGAGGCATTCCAAAGTTTCTTTCTAGTTTATTCTTGGTTCCGCGACCTTTTTGTTCGCCGATTACAACGCATTTTTGATTATCGATATAACCAAGGTAGCAGACAATAGCAGGGTCATCTCTAAAAGCTCTATCTCCGTGTATTTCGTGGTAATCATGCATTATTAGTTTGACATAGTCAATCGCATATGGTCTATCTTGATGTCTGGCAAGCTGTAGTTTTTGATAGTCGCTAAGCGAAGTGTAGATTTTTTTTACTACTTTTTTTAAATCTTCTTCAAAAACTTTTTGCGCATGCCCATCTTTTCTTATTTTTGCAAGTTCAATTTCATCTTGAAGATCTTTGATTTTGTTTTCAAAATCCAGATAGAATGCCATTAAATACCTTTTCTTACTCTGGGCTTATATTTTTTTAAAAATAACAACACCATTAGTTCCGCCAAAGCCAAAAGAGTTGCTCATGACTGTCGTGATGGTAGTTTTTCTTGCTTTGTTTGGAATATAGTCAAGATCACAACCATTCTCTAAATCAGGTGTTTCATAGTTGATTGTAGGAGGTAACACCCCTTGTTCCATAGCCATTAATGATATAACAGCCTCAATTCCACCAGCTGCTCCTAAACAATGCCCTGTCTGACCTTTTGTAGAGCTAACCGGCGGGCAGTTTTCTTTGCCGTTAAATAGAGTTTTTAATGCTTCGGTTTCGTTTTTGTCATTCGCGGGTGTGCTTGTACCGTGAGCATTTACATAATCTACTTTGAAATCACTGCCACATCTCTCTTTTGCCATATTAAGAGCTGCTTTCATGGCTCTTAGCGGACCGCTTACAACCGGCGATGTTATATGATTGGCATCTCCACTTTCGCCGATACCGACGATTTCGCCATATATTTTTGCACCTCTTTTTTTTGCAGCTTCATACTCTTCTAGTATCAAGCAAGCAGCGCCTTCACCCATTATAAATCCGTCTCTGTTTGCATCAAAAGGTCTTGAGGCTTTTTTAGGCTCCTCATTTCTAGTTGAAAGTGCTTTCATTGAGGCAAAACCACCTATTCCTACTTCGCAAATTGCAGATTCGGCTGAAACAGCCATCATTCTATCGGCACCGCCTAGTATTATTGTCTTAAATGCCTCCGTAATAGAATGAGTTCCGGCAGCACATGCGGTTACACAGGCAAGATTTGGACCTTGCAAACCGTATTTTATAGAAACAAAACCGCCAAGCATGTTTGAAAGAGATGAGGGGATAAAAAACGGACTTATTCTTTTAGGACCTTTTGTCTCAAGAATAATAGAGTTTTTCTCTATATTCGGAAGTCCGCCTATGCCGCTTCCTGCACTTATCCCAAATCTTTCAAAATCTATGTTGTCACTCTCTTTAAAGTCGGCATCTGCCATAGCTTCTTCTGCTGCTTTTAATCCAAGATGGATAAATCTATCTGCTTTTTTTACCTCTTTGGCATCCATTACTGTTTCTGGATCAAAATTCTTTACTTCGCCAGCAATTGTCGCACTAAGTCTGCTTGGATCAAAAAGCTTGATTATGTCAATCCCGCACTCACCATTTATAATGTTTTTAAAAGATGTGTTGGCGTCATTACCAACCGCTGTTATCATGCCTATACCAGTAACAACTACCCGTTTCACATTTAGCTCCTAGTTTTAACCTTTATAAATACAAAAAATGTACTTATAAAGAGTAAAGGCTGGGGAAGGCGAACCTTACCCTAGTTTAGTGCTTATAAAATCCATTGCGTTTTTAACAGTAGAGATTTTTTCTGCTTCATCATCAGGTATCTCTATGTCGAATTTCTCTTCAAGAGCCATTACAAGCTCCACAACATCAAGACTGTCTGCGCCAAGATCTTCTACAAATCTTGATGTCTCTTTTACTTCATCAGCATTTACATTAAGCTGCTCTACAACTATAGCTTTTACATCATCAAATAATGCCATTTGATTCTCCTTGGGAATTTAAATGTGCGATTTTATCATAAGTTTGATTATAGGTGCCCCTATATTTACTACATGTATAAGCCGCCATTGACTTTGATGGTTTCTCCGGTTATATAGCTTGCACTATCGCTTAATAAAAAAGCTACAACGCTTGCAACTTCTTTTGGATTGGCAAATCTTTTTAGAGGTATTTTGTTTATGTATAGCTCTTTTATCTCATCTTTTAGCTCGTTTGTCATGTCTGTTTCGATAAATCCGGGTGTGATTGTGTTGAATCTCACATTTCTTGGAGCGCCCTCAAGAGCGAAACTCTTTGTCATTGCTATCATGCCGCCTTTGCTCGCACTATAGTTTACTTGACCGGCATTTCCGGTTTCGCCTACTATTGAAGCTATGTTTACAACTGAGCCAAATCTTTTTTTGCTCATTGTTTTTAAAGCCTCTCTTGAGCCTATAAACGATGAGGTAAGATTTGCACTGATGACACTCATAAACTCTTCGGTTTTCATTCTTATTGCAAGTTTGTCGTTTGTGATTCCTGCGTTGTTGACAAGATAGCTAAGCTCGCCGTCGGCTTCAACGATAGTGCTTATGGCTTCAATGAACTCTTTTTCATCGCTCGCATCAAATTTTATAACAGCGCCTTGCTTGCCGTTTAATTCTATCTCTTTTAAAAGCTCATCTGCTTGAGCGGCGCTTGAGCGATAGTTTATCCACACTTTTAGACCACAATCCGCAAGAGTTCTTGCTATTTGTGCACCTATGCCTCTGCTTGCGCCTGTTATTAATACATTTTTTCCGCTAAATTTCATAAACTTCCTTTATTGTTAAATTAATGGTTTATCCATCTCTTTTGGTATTTCTATATTCATTAGTTTTAAAACAGTTGGCGCTATATTGCTTAAACCGCCATTTTCTACTTTTGAAATACCTTGTGCTTTTACAAAACAGTAAACATCGCCAACCGTGTGATTTGTAAGAATATTTCCATCAGAATCTCTCATCTCTTCGCAATTTCCGTGATCGCTTGTGATAACTAGCGAATAATTATTTTTTTCGCACGAGTCTATGATTTTTTTTAGTGAACTATCTACCGCCTCCACTGCTTTTAGAGCCGCTTCATAGTTGCCTGTGTGTCCTACCATATCACCGTTTGCAAAATTTACTATTATTAAGTCGTATTTTTCATCTATTGCTTTTAAAACCGCATCGGTAACTTCAAATGCGGACATTTGCGGCTTTTTATCATATGTACTAACCGATGGAGATGGTATAAGCACTCTTGTTTCGTTATAAAAAGGCTCTTCTATTCCGCCGTTTAGAAAAAAAGTAACATGAGCGTATTTTTCTGTTTCTGCGGTGTGAAATTGGCTTAATCCTTTTTTGCTTACTATTTCTGCTAGCGTGTTTTTTGGTGTCTCTTTTTTAAAAAGCACAGGAAAATCAAAATCTTTTGCATATTCGGTCATAGTGATAAGTGCTATATCTTTTTTGTCGACTTTGATTGGCATAAACTCTTTTTGAGCGAGAAGTTGAGATATTTGCCTTGCTCTATCGCTTCTAAAATTAGCCATCAAAACCATATCACCGTCTTTTATTCCGTCATAATCATAAAAAGCGACAGGTTCTAAAAACTCATCGGTTATCTCTTTTTTGTACTCAGAATCTATGTATTGCAAAGGTGTTAAAGTTGTTTTTGGCGTAGCGTTTACAATGGCTTTATATCCAAGTTCTACTCTCTCCCATCTTTTGTCTCTGTCCATTGTGTAAAAGCGACCGGAAATAGTAGCTATTTTGATATTTTCATCCAATATCTCTTCTATATTTTTTATATATTTTGGCGAAGAGATTGGAGAGACATCTCTGCCGTCAGTTACAAGGTGTAAAAAAATCTTTTTTTTGCCACTGCTTAAGAGTTTTGCTATGCCTTTTATTTGCTCTATATGCGAGTGCACTCCGCCGTCACTGCAAAGTCCGATGATGTGTGTATTTTTGTCCGAATTTTGCATTTTTATAAATTCTGGATTCAAGAGAATAGTTTTTTGTTCTATATCTATTGAGATTTTCTCAAGGTCTTGATAGATTATTCTGCCGCTTCCTATGGTCATGTGACCGACTTCGGAGTTTCCCATTTGACCTTCTGGGAGTCCTACTGAATGCCCGTGTGTTTTTATAAGTGAATATGGAACATTTTTAAAAAGATAATCATAAGTCGGTTTATTTGCGTTGGCAAACGCATTAAATGGAGTTTTTGGCTTATCGCCGATGCCGTCTGTAATAACCAAAACCACTCTGTTCATTAAAAGCCTTTATAGTTTATAAAATCTGGATTTTAACAAAAAATCACTTTTTGGCTAAAGCGAAAGTTTTTGCAGTTCTTTGAAAGAGTGTTCTTTTTTTTGTTCCATTTTTTTCTCAATAAGCAAAACAAGAAAATTAATAAGTTCTGGGTTTTGCTCTTGCAGTTCTTTTAGTTTTTTTATCTCTATATCTTTATCGCATACATCACCGAGGAGTTTTTGAAGCTCTTGAAGTTTTAAAAGCATTTTTTTTATCTCTGTATTTTTATTAAACTCTTTAAAGCCCTCTATCGAGTATCTTAGTTTTTTAATAGTAAGTCTAATTTTGTGAAATTCAACCATATCATGTTTTTTTATGATAATTTGTGCTCGTTTTTTTATGCTTTTTATCCGTTTTTTTATATTTTTTTTCATTATTGCGGATATATCGTTTTTGTCACACAAAAGATAGTATTTATCTTCTTTAATAATATCATTTACGATTTGAAGATTTTTTTTGTGCTGTTTTGACTCAAACCATTTTTTTATTTCATCAAATTGGCTGTTTTGTTTTTGCTTTAAGCGCTCTTCCATTTCATGAAGTTTTCCTTTTAATTCATAAGGCGTTATAAGTTTGTAAATTTTTATATTTTCAAGAAAGACATCGAGGTCTCTTGAGCTATTTGTGTGTTTTACCAAAATCTTTAGCTCGGTTTTTAATAAGTCGTAAACTTCATGGTGTATACACTCTTTGAACTCAACAAGCACAGAATGTATTCTGCGGATGTTTACTCTGTATTGATGTAGCGCTTCTATTTTTTTATCATTTAAATAAATGTCTTTATATTCTAAAGCATCGGCAATTGTTTTTTGAAAAAAGTTTTTTAGCGTACTTGATGCTCTCTCTTTCATTTTTGTATTTTTATCCAAAACTATCAGCCTTTAAAGTATAATAACAAGCATTATATAAAATAAAAATTTCAAGTTGGTTAATGAAAAATCTTTTAACTGTTTTAATTTCTCTTACATTGGTTTTTTTGCCATTAAATGCTCAAAATCAACAAACAAGCGAAGTGGTGCAGCAGGTACACGAAAAATATTCTAACGCCAAAATAAGCGTGATAAGTTTTGATGAGTTTCAAAAAATTCAAAAGAGCCATAAAAATACGCAAATTATATATCTTGCTCAAAATGAAAACAATGACACAAATGAGAGCAAAAAAGAAGAGATAAAACAAAAACAAAAAACAACCACCACGACAAGTGCCGGCGCAAGGCTTCGTGTGCCGGATTTGAATTTTTCAGGCAGTGGAGATTCAGCGGTAATTTTTGTAATAATAGGCGCTATTGTGGTTGTTGCACTTGTTGTTTATGCCGGTGAATACCTCTATGAGGTTATTGCCACCGACAAACAGCACTCATATTGGATTGATAATTCATTTATTTATAGTAATTTTTATAACGATTACACTCAAAGCAGCGGCTCTATGGCAGGGTATAAACTCTCTTTTGGATTTGACGGCAAAAATACAAAAGTAGGCGTGAGTGCCGAAGCGGGAACTTTTGATTTTAGTTTTTTTCAAGAAGAGAGTAGGTGGCTTGATGCGAACGGGGCATATTTTATGGCTGGTCCGACCGTTAGGTTTTATCCACCGACCGATAAAACTGCTTATTTGTTTGCCGAGATGCTAGGCGGAAAGAGCGATAATAAAAACATAAATACGCTAGGTCAAGCAAGGCTTGGAGTATCAAAAACTTTTCAAAATAATTTGATTTTAGGCTTAAGCCTTGGGGCAATCTTTGTCGGATTGAATGATGACGAGGGGATATTGGAATACAAAGATGAGTTTGAAACAACCACAAGTTTTGAGATGGGTTATAAATTTTAAAAGGTATAAAAAGTGATAGATATTTTGGAAAAAGATGGTGTTTTTTATTATGCTTCAAAAGAGATTGACGAGCTTGATGGGCTTTTTGATTATTTAG
>JAUPLZ010000083.1 GCA_030836705.1 Campylobacterota bacterium | reverse complement strand
TAAAAGATTTACAGAAAAAAGCGCTAGAGGAACTCATAGATAAAACTCTCCTTTATAGCTATGCAATTTCAAAAAAAATAAAAGTCAGTGATAGCGAAATAGATGAGGTTATGACCAATCTTGCGGCTACTTATGGCTCCAAAAAAGCTTTAGAAGAAGCAATAAAGCAACTTGGATTTACCACTGCAACCTTTAAAGATGCAGTTAAAAAGGATGAAGTTCTTAAAAAGCTTTATAAAAAAGAGATAGAGGTAAAGAGCAGTGACAGTGAGCTAAAGGCGTATTATGATAAGAATATGTATAAGTTCAAAGAGCCTGAGAAGGTTAAAGTTCGTCTGATTCATATAAAAAACAACCCTGAAGAAGCGGATGGGAAGCAAAAGGCAAAAAAGAAAATTGATGAAGCAATGGCTGAGTTAAAAAAGGGAGTTCCTTTTGCGGATGTGGCTGCAAAATACTCTACTGCTATGAGCCGCATAAACGGTGGAGATATGGGGTTTCTTCATAAAGGAAGACTTGAACAGGCTGTTGAAGATGTTGCTTTTTCTATGGATATAAATAAAACAAGTGAAATTATTGAGCAGGATATTGGATTTTTTATAGTAAAGGTAGATGATAAAACAGCTTCAAATCAGCTCTCGTTCAGCGCCGTAAAAAATAGTCTTAAAAAAGAATTAAAAGAAAAAGAGGAGAGCAGGCGAAAAGTAGAGCTGCTTGAGAGATTAAAGCTAAATTCGGTGATTGTAAAGTAATAGTGTAATGCAAAAAAAAACTCTGTTTTGGGTATATCTTATTTTGGTTTTAGTGCCAATGTTATCAGCACAAGAGCATCCAGATAAGGGTTTTTACGGAAGTCTTGGTTTTTTATATATGGAAGATAAATATATAAATGGCAGCACGGAGAGTACAAGAGAGAATTTTACGCAAGAAATTAAGCTTGGGTATGAAGGCAATATTTACAGTCCCCGTCTTCTTGACTATACGATAGAAGGCTTGCTGAGGTATGATAATGAAAATAATCAAAGAGATGATTATACATCAAAGCAAAAAAATGTAGGGAACGACTATAGGGCGAATTTAAATTTTATTAAAGAGACGAAATTTCCATTTACTGTTTATGCCAATAAATCAGAGAGACCGATTAATACGGTATATAACGCATACTCAACAAATTATATATATGAGACCAGCAGTGAGGGCGTAACAGGTTCGATAAATTTAGAGCCATATATGTTTACATACGGAGTAATTAACACGAAAACCATAGCAGAATTTAGCGATAGACTGCAAAATCAGCAAACAAATACCTACAACACTTCATTTAGGTATAGTGAAGGTGCGCATAACCTTCAGGCAAACTATTCACATGCAATACAAGAAAATCAGCAAACTTATATTAATGATGCCATTACAAGTGTAAATCAGGTTAAGGATATGCTTAACATATCAGACACATGGAAAGCTTCTAAAGATTTGATGGTTAACTCTACTGCTTCTTATCAAAATGATGGTTTTTATCAAAGTGAAACTAAGGATGTTGGTCTTGATTTATACTGGAGACCGGAAGGAGCGGATTATGATGGTTCATTATCTGTCTATGGTTCTTCAATGAATTTCGGCAGCGAGCTAAGCGGCGACAAGTATATATTAGATTCAACAAATGTCAATCAAATGTTTAACTACAGAGTTACTCCAACCATTACCCTCTCAGAGAATGCAATGTTATACACATATGACAGTACTAATGCAAAAGGAAGCACTTCTTATGTTAATTTAGATGCTTCACACTATTATGATACAACTTTTTTTAATGATGTGCCATTTGTTTTACTGAGCAGAATCGGTGTTCAAAAAAATGATTCTGATGTTAAAACAACCTTTGAGGACAACAGTACAACAACTTCAACAAGTGTAGAGAGATATAATTTTGATGTTAATGCAAGAGTTAAAAAAGAGCTCCCCTCTATTGACTCAAGTTTAAACTTTGATAGCGGTTACTATCACTCTGTATCTTCCATAGACCAAGAGGAGCAGAGATATACTTTTAACCTCTATCTGCTCTCAAAATTATTTAGCATTGTAAATAACAATATTAGTGCAAGATATATGCAGACAAACACATCTTCAAAATCTATGACAACCGATGAAGTAACGAAAAATAGTTATTCAAGGACTAGTTTAATGGAAATGTTGGATTTTTATTTTAATTTAGGAATCAAGGGGCGAGTTGGATTTAAAGTTGGAGCTGAATATGAAAATATGAAAACTAACAATGAGAGTATGAGTCGTGTTAGCCCCAGAGGGGAGATGAATTTAAACTATCGCTTTTTACAAAGTTTAATGTTTAGCTCATCTGCAAGAGTAAGCGAGCTTTATAATACTACTGAATATGCTGGAAATGCAAATTTAACTTTTAATGCCGGGAAAACAAGTTTCTTAATGGGATATCAGTATAATAAGAGTGAGATACAAAGTGTTTTTAATAATATTCAAAATGAGCGCTCAATTTTTAGAGCACAGTTAACACGAACATTTTAAAAGGGATAAGAGATGAATAAGTTTTTATATATATTAATTTTTATGCTAGGCAGTAGTTACCTTTACGCTGTAAATACGCCAAAACTAGTATGGCCGCCGCCGCCTGATGAAGCAAAAATAGAGTATGTTTCTTCTGTTAGGGATTCAAAAGATTTAGGGATAAAAAAAAGTTTTTTTTCTAGAGCTGTAAATTTTTTATTTGGAGAGGATGAAATTCCTCTGTCTGCTCCTTTTGGTATGCACTCCGATAAAGAGAGGGTTTATGTAACCGACATTGTTCACAAAGAACTTTATGTTTTTGACAAAAAAGAGAATGAGATACTTACCATCGAGGGCTCTAAAAAAGAGAAATTTTTATATCCGATAGATGTTGTAACCGATAGCACTGGAAATATTTATGTTTCAGATTCTGTTAGAGTTAAAATATATGTATTTAAAAAGAACGGTAATTTTAGTCACACAATAGCGCCAAAAGTTCTGCAGAGACCTGTCGGAATTGCTATAAGCCCAGATGATAAAAAACTTTACATCGTAGATTCTGTATCAA
>JAUPLZ010000082.1 GCA_030836705.1 Campylobacterota bacterium | reverse complement strand
CTTGATTTTGCTTAGCGTCAATATGTCTAATATGGACGGCTACGAGATAGCCAAGCTTATAAAATTAAAAAAAGAGACAAAAAATATACCGATTATTTTTTTGAAAAAAGGAATAAGCGGTGATGATTTTTTTAAAAAAGATTACGCCCTTAAGGCTGTTGATTATCTTGCAAAACCTTTTGATGAGAACCTTTTTATAAACAAGATTAGGCTTTATAAATCACTGTTTTTAAAACAAAAAGAGATAGAAGGGCATATAAAAAAACAAATAGAACAGAGCAAGATTTTTCATGCCATTTTTGATTTTTCCGGAATGGGCATTTTTGTTACCGACGCAAATGGAAAAATCCTAAAACACAATCCCTCCTTTGAAAAAATGCTAGAGTGCGAAAAAGAGTATATTGACGGCAGGAATATTCTTGAGATAACACATGCGGATGATGCAAAGATATCTAGCGAAAATTTTCAAAAATTAAAAAACAATATTATTAATTCTTATGTTTTAGAAAAAAGATATATAAAAAACAGCGATAAAACGATATGGGTTAAAGTGATAGTCTCGGCAGTAAGGGATGAGAAAAAAAATCTCATAAACTCAATAGGCATGGTCGATGATTTGAGCGAGCAGAAAAAAATGCAAGAAGACAAGAGAAAAAAAGAGCAGCTTCTTATTCAGCAGTCCAAAATGGCGGCAATGGGCGAAATGATAGGCGCCATAGCCCATCAGTGGAGACAGCCGCTAAATGCGCTTGGTATCTCAATACAAGATATTTTAGATGCTTATGAACATGGAGAATTGGATAAAAAGTATTTAGAAGAGAGTGTTGAATTTTCAAACAAACAAATCCAGTATATGTCAAAAACAATTGATGATTTTAGAGATTTTTTTAAGCCGAACAAGGAAAAATCAATTTTTGATGTTTTTATGGCAGCGATTGAGGTGACGGAACTTGTAAAAGCTCAATTTAAAAACCATAACATCCACATAACATTTTCTGGAGGTTTGATAAACGGTCAAAAGTGTGAAGTCTATGGATATGTAAATGAGTTTAAGCAGGTTATGCTAAATATGTTGAACAACTCAAAAGACGCCATAGTGGATATGCAAAAAAAAGACAAGCATCATAAAGGCATAGTTAATATTAATGTTGATAAAATCGAGCCCAAGGTAATTGTCGAGATTACCGACAACGGCGGCGGTGTTCCTACACATATTCTTGATAGGATTTTTGAACCCTATTTTTCCACAAAAGGAAGCAAAGGTACGGGTATAGGCTTGTATATGTCAAAAGCAATCGTTGAAGACAGTATGGGTGGCAATTTAAGTGTAAAAAATTTAGATGACGGCACTGGAGCTGTATTCTCAATAGAGCTTAAGTCAGAATGATAAAACAGGAGAAGTTAATGTTAGAAAAGCTTTTTCAAGGAGTTAAAGAGTTTCAGCAAGAAGATTTTGAAAAACACAGAAAGTTATTTGAAAGTCTTTATAATAATCAAGATCCGCACACTCTTTTTATAGGATGCTGTGATTCAAGAGTAGTGCCGAGCATGATAACAAAAACAGCTCCGGGCGAGCTTTTTATAATAAGAAATATAGCCAATATCGTGCCTCCTTATAAAGAGACCGAAGAGTTTGTTTCTACTATTGCGGCTATTGAGTATGCACTTCATAAGATTAATATAAAAAACATTGTTATTTGCGGGCATTCAAATTGCGGCGGATGTGAAGCTCTGTATCTTGAAGAGGAAAAAACAAAAGATATTCCGAATGTAAAAAAATGGCTAGAACTTGCAGGCGAAGTAAAAAAAAGGGTTTCAAAAATAGTTCCAGCTAACGACATTAGAGCAAGAGATTGGATGACTGAACAGCTAAATGTTGTTCTTCAGATTGAGCATTTATTGACATATCCTGGTGTAAAAAAAAGAGTAAAAGAGGGTAGTTTAAATATTTTAGGATGGCATTATATAATCCAAACCGGCGAGATTTACAACTATAGCTTTGAAAAAAGAAAATTTGAACTCCTAAGAGAAAACGATATAAAATAATTCTAACGCAACCCTAGTTTTTTTATCACTGGGTTGCCAAAACCTTCTGTTTTTTTAAACTTCCATCAATCCAAAAAATTAAATCAAATTAAGCTTGCGTTAAGGCGAGCTATTCTATATTGTTCTAAAATGTTACTAAAATGTGACTATTTTAAGATAGGAGGTGTGTTAATGCAGGCTAGTACAAGAGTTGAATATGACTACTCAGTCGTAAAGGCATTTACTTTTACGACCATTCTGTTTGGCATTATAGGTATGCTTATCGGGGTTATCTTGTCATTTCAAATGGCATTTCCGTCGCTTAATAATTTAGCTGGCGAGTACCGTACTTTTGGAAGAATGCGACCGTTGCATACAAATGGCGTGGCATTTGGTTTTGCGCTTAGCGGTATTTTTGCGTCATGGTATTACATCTCGCAAAGGGTTTTAAAGGTCTCTTTAAGAGAGTCGCCTTTTTTGATGAAGATTGCAAAGCTTCATTTCGCGCTATACTTTATTACAATTTTATTGGCGGTTGTTACTTTAATTTTGGGCATAAGCAGCGGAAAAGAGTATGCAGAATTGGCATGGCCATTGGATTTATTGGTGGTTGTCTGGTGGGTGTTGTGGGGTGTTTCTATTTTTGGCTTAATTGGGATCAGAAGAGAGAGAACCCTTTATATTTCAATATGGTATTTTATAGCAGCATTTTTGGCAGTTTCAGCGCTCTATATATTTAATGCTATGGCAATTCCGACTGCCTTGTTTTCCGGATATGGCGATTTTATGCACTCCGTATCAATGTATGCCGGAACAAATGACGCTCTTGTTGAGTGGTGGTTTGGTCATAATGCCGTCGGGTTTGTTTTTACGGTGCCGCTAGTGGGAATGATTTATTACTTTTTGCCAAAAGAATCAGGGCAATATATATACTCTTATAAGCTTTCAATAGTCTCTTTTTGGGGATTGGTATTTGTCTATGTTTGGGCGGGCGGGCATCACTTGCTTTATTCAACCGTTCCTGATTGGATTCAGACGATGGGTTCTGTAATGTCTGTTCTTCTTATTCTCCCGTCTTGGGGTTCTGCTATAAATATGTTTCTTACCATGAAAGGCGAGTGGCAGCAGCTTCAAACTTCTCCGTTGATTAAGCTTATGATTATGGCGTCAACTTTTTATATGCTCTCGACAATAGAAGGTCCTATTCAATCCATCAAATCAGTCAATGCAATTGCACACTTTACTGATTGGATTCCAGGACATGTTCATGACGGCGCATTGGGTTGGGTTGCTTTTATGGTTATGGCGGCACTTTTTCATATGGCTCCAAGAATATTCAAAAAAGAGATTTATTCTAGATCTCTAATCGAGACACAATTTTGGCTTCAAACGATAGGCATAGTTCTTTATTTTTCAAGCATGTGGATTGCCGGAATTACGCAAGGAATGATGTGGAGAGCTTATGATGAATATGGCTCGCTTGTTTATTCGTTTATTGATACGGTAAATGTTCTTTCGCCGTATTTTACGATTAGAGCTATCGGCGGATTGTTGTATATGATAGGATTTTTTATGTTTGCATGGAATATGTATAAGACAGTAACGGCAGGTCGCGAACTTGAAAAAGAGTCGCCAAATGCATCGCCTATAGCGGCAAGATAAAAGGAGGATGTTATGTTTCATTGGTTAGAACAAAGACCATTTTTCTTTGCGGTTGGCGTATTTTTGGTGTTTTCTTTTGCGGGAATAGTTGAAATAATTCCGAACTTTGCAAAACAAGCTCAGCCTTTAGTCGGCACGAAGCCATACACGGTTTTAGAGCTTGCGGGAAAAAATTTGTATATTAAAGAAAACTGCAATAGCTGTCATTCACAGATGATAAGACCTTTTAAATCTGAGACAGATAGATACGGTATGTACTCTTTAAGCGGCGAATATGCATACGATAGACCGTTTTTGTGGGGCTCTAAAAGAACCGGTCCTGATTTGATGAGAGTCGGCAACTACAGAACCACGGATTGGCATGAACACCATATGCTAGACCCAGCAGGAACAGTATCCGGAAGCATAATGCCGAAATATGGGCATATGTTTTCAAATATTGTAGAGATTGATAATGCTTACGGCGAGGCTGTTACTGTCAAAAAAGTTTTTAATACGCCATATGATTATGATATTGACGGCGATGGTGCGGTTGATGTGCCGCTAGGCAGTTATGAAGAGGCAAAAGCTCATGCGTTTTCTCAGGCAAAAGAGATAGTTGCCGACATGAAAAGCGAGAGTGTAAAAGATGCTATAGTAAATGGCGAGATTCCTGAAATTGTTGCGATAATAGCATATATGAATTCTTTAAAATAAAGGAGCGGTTATGGATTATGAGACAATCTTGACATATCAAGGATATGCAAAATTTTTTTTAACGCTTTTTGTTTTTATTATATTTTATGGCTATATCTATTCAATATACAAACGAGATAAAAGAGGGGAGAGAAACTATGAGGATTACTCAAAGCTAGCTCTTGATGATGATATTGACTCAAAACCTCTTGAGAATAAAAGAAATACCTTGTAAATCTCGAAAAACTTGTTTTTTCGTAGCTTTAGGGGGTTGCAAGGGACTTTAGCCCCTGCCATCAAAATGGACTTGTTCATTTTGATATGTAACATTAAAATTAAGTTGCAAAAAGGAGATTTATTATGAAATCTATGTGGATAGGCGGCATCGCTTTTATTATTGCTTTGATGGCTGGAACCTACTTTGTAGCTGGCGATGCTTTTATTAGTGATGATTATATAAATACACTTACTATGGTCGGCGCATTTGCAATTATTTCAATAACTGTTTTGGTTGCACTAAAATATGTTCAGCAGATAAGAAGCGACAAAGCAGGCGGTGAATTAGCCGAGGAGGCATGGGATGGTTTGCGTGAATACAAAAATCCTATTCCGTTTGGCTGGGGAATATCGTTTATTCTTGTGGCTGTATGGGCTGTTTGGTATATGTTATTTGGATACCCTACAAATCAGTTTTCGCAAATTGGTCAATGGAATGAGGAGACAAAAGAGTTTAATCAGAAATTTGAATCAAAATGGACAGATATCGGCAGTGAAGATTTGAGAAATATGGGCGAGTCTATTTTTCTTGTTCAGTGTGCTCCGTGCCACGGTCTTGACGGTGGCGGCATTGGCGGAAAATCTCATGATTTGACAACAAGAATATCAAAAGCAAGCGTTATTGATGCTATTAAAAACGGTGCAAATAATTTTAAGAGCGCGTATCCTGCCGGAATGCCTGCTGGGATGCTTACTGATGATGCGTCTATAAATGAGGTTGCCCAGTGGATTGCGGACGGTCTAAAAAATAAGGCTCCTGATTCGTATGCGGCATGTGCTGGCTGTCATGGTGATAGTGGAGAGGGAGTTGAGTTTGTGGCTCCAAGTATAAAAACCTATACGGATTCTCTAATCGGCGCTGTTCTTAAAGATGGCAAAAAAGCAAATATCGGTGTGATGCCAAATTTTGAGGGAAGATTAAACGAGATGCAAATAAAAGCGCTTGCATCATACATAAGAAGCATGGGAGGAAACTAATGGCAGATAATACTCAAATGACAGAAAAAGAGAGAGGTATTTTTAGTCTTATGCACGGTCTTTTTGGCATGTTGATTGCCGTGGTGCTTTTGTTGTCAATAGTCGGTGTTTTGACTTTCTTTGGCATTAAGGCGCAGTCGGATAATGCTACAAAGTATTATAAAATTGATCAAAGTCTTGACGGCTTAAAGGCAAACAGTCCTGATAATTATAAATTGCGCTCAAGCGAATAAAAGGGGGATACGATGGAAAAAATAGTCGGCATAATTTTAGTGATTATCGCAATAATACCTTTGGCTCTTTCTTTTTTTGATGCAACAAAAGTGTTTGTAGGTTAAATTGAAAAAGTATAGAGTAGATATAAAAGCAAAAGTATTGATACTATTTTTGCTTTTATTGCCAAAAATGATTTTTGCTAGTAGCTTGGGTTATGTATTGGAAAGCGATGGGCTTT
>JAUPLZ010000011.1 GCA_030836705.1 Campylobacterota bacterium | reverse complement strand
TTTCCAGTAGAAATTAAAAACGACTCTCTATTTTATGTCGGTTTGCTTGATATAGACAAAAAACCTTTTATAAAAAATGATAAAGATGCTGAAATAAAAGAGTTGCTGAAAATTAAAAAAATCCATGAAGAGAACAGAGTAGATGATGTTATTACGGAAGTGGATAACTCTATAAAGCAATTTCCAAATTCACTTTTTTTGCCGGAGCTTCTTGTTTATAAGCTTAGAGCGCTTTCTGCTAAAACAGGTAATGAAAAAAGTATTATAGATATTGGAAAGATATGGATTGATAACTTCACTACCCATAAAGACCTTCCCGAAGTAATGCTTTTGGTGGCAAAGGCAAACATTGATCTAGGTTATACAAAAGATGCAGATTATTATATGGATATTTTAATTAATGATTATAATAAAAACATATTTTCTCAAATGGCTATGATTTATAAGGCAGATAGGTATAAATCAAGCACAAAAGAAGATAAGGCAATTGCTCTTTATAAAAAAGTATTAACAGAGGCGACTGATATTCAAATGGCATCTGTTGCCGCTTCTCGCCTTGCAAAAATACACATTTCTCTTGGAGAAATTGAGAGCGGCGTTGAATATTATATGAAGATTTTTCAAAGCAATCCAGCGTTCTTTGTAGAAGAGCCTATGTCAGGATATGAATTAGCGCTTTCGCTTACTAGTTATTCTAAATTCAAACTATCAGCGGGTATAAGCGATATGGTGCTTTCAAAACTTGAAAAAAACGACCCAAATAAAAAAGAGGTTATTTTAAACAGTGCAAGATGGCATGCCAAGGCAAAAGATGTAACTATTGCAAAAGAAAGATATGAAGAGTACATAAAAAAATATCCGTTTGAAAGCAATATTGAACAAGTAAAAATTGAATACGACAATCTTTTCTTTGACATGAAAGATGATAATGTATCTACAAAAATTGCAAATTACGATAATTTAATAGAGAAGTATGTTGACAGCGAGATAGGCAAAAGAGCGTTTTATGAAAAAATAATTCTTTTGGCTAATGAAAAGAGGTTTGATGAGATAAAAAAAGATATAGGGAAATTCGCCAAGCTCGAAAGCTCTCTTTTTCCGGACATAGAAAAAGAATCATCAAGAATAATCAATGAAATGTTTTTACACTATTTGCTTGCAAATAAATGCAATGATGCCATTTTTATTTATAAAAATTATAGTGTAAAAGTTGATTCGACTTATGATGAAAAGATGTTTAATTGTTCATATAATGCTTTTGAGTATGACATGGCAAATAATCTATGCGATAAAAACATAGAAGCATCCTCTGGCGTATTTACACTCAATTGGATTGGAAAAAAAATTGATGTAATGGAAAAAATAAACAATACAAAAAGAGTCTCTATAATTGGCGAAGATTATATAAAAACCATGGCTCTTTTTGGGAAAAAAATAGCTTTGGATAAGTATATGAAAATATTTAAAGCGTTTTTTACTCAAGGAGAGTATTCAAAAGTTTTAAATACGGCTATTGAGATAGAAAAAATATATCCAGAAGCTATAAATATTGCCGAAATCTATTCAATTGCACTAAAATCAGCTCAAAAACTTGAGGATTTGAAAATGGTGCTTTTGTTTTCGGAAAAACTATACAACTATCAAGAGAGAAAGAAAATTACAACATATACTCCATGGCTTGAGTTTGTCTATACCGATACGCTTTATAGGCTTAAGAGATGCAAAGATGCTATTGTTGTGTTGCAAAAACTACTACAGGGTAATTTAGCAAAAGAAGATAGAGCAAAAGCCTTGTATTATTTATCAACAAACCTAGATATGATTGGATCGTTTGATATATCAAAAGATGTTTTAAAAAGATGCGTATCGCTTAATTCAAATGATAAATACAGCACTCTTTGCAAAGAGTCTGTAAGTATCTTGGATGAGAAGTAACTTTGTAAAGCGTAAAAGTTTTACAAAGTTATAAAATCAATCGTTAAACAATGAAGAGAGTAGGGATACGCCGTTATTTTGCTCTTTTGGTTGCTCTTTCTTTAATCCTGCTGATTCCTCTAGCTCTATCTCATAACCTGTAAGCATT
This sequence comes from Campylobacterota bacterium, assembly GCA_030836705.1. Classification (GTDB taxonomy): domain Bacteria; phylum Campylobacterota; class Campylobacteria; order Campylobacterales; family SZUA-545; genus JAUPLZ01. The sequence continues at coordinate 1,156 of JAUPLZ010000011.1, read as the reverse complement.
GACGCTAGTCTTATGTTTATGCCGCTCTTTCCTATCGCTTTTGCTTTTTGGTCGCTTCCTATTACGACTTTTGCTTTATGTTTGTCTGTTATAACTACATTGTTTACAATAGCCGGAGCCATGGCTCTTGAGATAAATATTTCCGGAACCGGTGAATAGTTTATAACATCGATGCTTTCATTCATAAGCTCGTTACTTACTGCATTGATTCTAACGCCTTTTACTCCCACGGCAGCACCTACTGGATCAATATTCTCTTTGTTGCTAAAAAGTGCTATTTTGGCTCTCTCTCCAGGGATTCTAGCGCATTTTTCAATTATTACATTGCCATCTTCAATCTCTGGAACTTCTAATCTTAACAGCTCTTCTAAGAACTTTGGAGTAGTTCTTGAGAGTTCAATATTTATTCCTTCTTTTTTGTTTATTTGAACGCTTTTGACAATTGCATTAATTGTATTGCCAACATCAAAAGATTCTCCTTTTATTCTATTTTTTCTAGGCAAGAGTGCTTTGATTTCCCTTATCTCAAGATATGTATTTCCGTAATCGTCAATTCTGGTTACGGTTCCTGCGACTATTTTGCCGACTTTATTTTTATATTTTGCATACACAACATCTTCTACCAGTTTTTGAATGTGAAACTCGACTTCATTGTGCAATGTCATAGAAGCAGTTCTTCCAAAAACTTCCAATGAAATTTCATTTAAAAGTTCATCTCCGACATCAACAATCTCGCCATCTTTTCTGGCTTCGCTTACTGTTATTAGCCTTTTATCATCTTCTAAGCCAAGCCTTGGGTCATTGTCTGCTACAACTTCAAGCTTTTGAAAAAGATCAATTGTCTTTTTTTCATCATTGAGTGTTGCCTCGTAATCAAACCTCTCACCTATTACTTTTTTTGCAGTATTAATAAAAGCAGCTTTTAGCGCCTCTCTTACATCTTCTGATTTTAAGCCTTTTTCGTGTGCTATAGAATCTACTATATCCAGTATTTTTTCCAACAATAATCCTTTTATTTTCTAACTCAATTGACAATGTTTCCAACTATTCAATTTTTAAGTTCTCTTATTATAAAATAATATGTTTAAGATACTTCTAAAAGGTGCAAAATGGATTTAAAATTAGCAAGAGTGGAACTTGAAGCTAAACCGAAAAC
>JAUPLZ010000010.1 GCA_030836705.1 Campylobacterota bacterium | reverse complement strand
CAACTCCGGCTGCGTGCATTCCTGAATTTCTCTTAAGACCTTCAAGTGCTAGCGCGAACTCCCAAACCCTAGCGGCTGAACCATCTGTTTCTATGAGCTCTTTAATTTTTGGCTCTTTTTCATATGCTTTTTGAAGTGTTATTCCAAGCTCATCCGGTATAAGTTTTGCCATTTTATCGGCATCGTCGTATGTAAGCCCCAAAACCCGCCCGACATCTCTTATAACACCTTTTGCAAGAAGTGAGCCAAATGTTATAACCTGAGCCACATTATTTCTGCCATATTTTTCAACGACATAGTCTATTATTTCGCCTCTTCTGGCTTGGCAAAAGTCCATATCTATATCCGGCATACTTACTCTTTCTGGATTCAAAAATCTCTCAAAAAGAAGCCCGTAGGGAATGGGGTCAATGTCTGTTATTTCAAGCGAATACGCCACAAGGCTTCCGGCGGCAGAACCCCTGCCAGGTCCTACTGGAATATCCATCTCTTTTGCTTGGCGTACAAAATCCCAAACAATAAGCATATAGCCGGGAAATTTCATATCATTGATTATTTTTATTTCAGTCTCTAGCCTATCCCAATATATTCCATGCTTCTCTTTTGGAATATAAGCAAGTCTTTTTTCTAGCCCTTTTTTACATACATGCGTAAAAAGAACTATATCGTTTTCCAGCGAGTAGATATTATCGCTAGGGAGTGTTACATCGTCTTTTTTGGCATATTCAATGGAAAATTTAAAAGTAGGTGGAGTTGGATTGCCTAGTTTTAGCTCAAGTTGGCATTTGTTAACAATCTCTTGAGTGTTTTCTAATGCCTCCGGAATGTCTGCAAACAAAAGCTCCATTTGTTCCGGCGACTTTAAATAAAACTCCTGAACTGAGTGTCTTAGTCTGTCAGGATCGTCATAAAGTTTATTCATAGCGATACACATAAAAGCTTCATGAGGATTTGCATAATCCTGTTTTAAATAGTGCGTATCATTTGTGGCTATAATTTTTATATTCGCTTCTTTTGCAATTTTTATTACCATCTCGTCAATATATTGCTGGTCGTCTATTCCGTGCCGCATAATCTCAAGATAAAAATCATCCCCAAATATCTCTTTGTATTCAAGCGCTGTTTTTAAAGCTGCTTCGTATCCTTTTGCGCCATTTTTTATATTTCTTTCATTTTTTGTATTTAGATGCCAGTTTATTTCGCCTTGTAAGCATGCAGAAGAGCATATTAAACCCTCTGAATATTCTTTTAGAAGTTTTTTGTTTATTCTTGGATAGTAATAAAAGCCATTCATATAGGATTGAGAAGAGAGATACATAAGATTTTTATATCCAACCATGTTTTTTGCGTATAAGCAAATATGAAATCTTTGTTTTGTACTTTTGTCGCTTATGTCATCATGATTGTGCGTATAGGCTTCTAGACCTATTATCGGTTTTACACCCTCGGATTTCATTGTCTTATAAAAATCAATCGCTCCAAACATATTGCCATGATCTGTCATTGCTACAGAATTCATGCCAAGTGTTTTTAATTGGTCAGCAAGCTTTTTTATTTTATTTGCCCCATCTAACATCGAATATTCAGTATGTAGATGAAGATGTGTAAACTGTCTGCTCATTTGCTGTCAAAATCCTAAATTATTATGATTATTATCATAGCTTTTTTGCGCTTGTATTTTATTGATTGATAAAAACAAAATTTATAAATAGGACAAAAAATATCCAGATTTACTATTGGTAACAAAAGAGTTTTTTTATTTACCAAAATAGTTCAGCCGCTGCATTCTTAATATATTTTAATTTATCATTAGCTTTTAATATCCTCTACATTTTGTGTAGGTGATTGCAAATAAATACTTGTTTGGAGGTAAGCTCATGGGTATTAATCGTTTAATATCGCTGCTGTTTTTCGGTTTACTCGCGTTTTCTATGTCTTTAGAAGCGCAGGGAGATGTACAAAGAGGTGCGGATTTACATCAAGGTAAAGTCGCTTTCACAAATGGTGGTGTAGCATGTATCACTTGTCACAATGTTGATAACGCATTGGTTGTTAGTGGTGGAGAATTGGCAAAAGATTTGACAAAGCTTTTCTCTGATTACGGCGGTGCTGATGCAATGGCTGGCGAAACAATTAAGGGTATGCTAGCTTCTGCTGCAAATATGCCTTCCCCAGTAATGGTTAGAACATATACTGGCAAGGAAATAACTGCTGAAGAAGCTGCTGATTTGGCTGCTTTTTTTGAAGAAGCTGCTACTAACTCTTCAGCTAGTCAACAATCAGCCGGTTTTGTAGTATCTGGAATTGTAGGCTTTGTAATCCTTTTTATCCTTATCCTTTTATTTGGAAAAGGCAGAAAGGCTAAAACAGTCAATGCTGAACTTTACGATAGACAATTAAAAACAAGATAGGAGATACGAATGGGTTGGATAAAAGATATTGTTAGTCCGCAGATACGAAGCTGGGAGCAATTTTATAAAAATAGATTCGCACATGATAAAATAGTAAGAAGTACACACGGTGTTAACTGTACTGGAAGCTGTTCTTGGGGTGTATATGTAAAAGAGGGCATCGTTGTATGGGAATTACAAATGCTAGATTACCCTCTAATCGACAACACTTTACCTCCATATGAGCCAAGAGGGTGCCAAAGAGGTATCTCTTTCTCATGGTATTTGTATAGTCCACTAAGAATCAAATATCCTTTAATCAGAGGTGCTTTGCTTGATGCTTATAGAGCAGAAAAGAAAAAAGCCAACAATGATCCAGTAAAAGCATGGGAAAATCTTCAAGCAAATAAAGCAGCAAGAACTAAGTATCAACAAGCAAGAGGGAAGGGTGGTTTCAGACGCGCGTCATGGGATGAGGCAAATGAAATTATTGCCCACGCAACTCTCCACACTGCAAAAAAATATGGTCCGGATAGAGTAATCGGTTTTGCTCCAATTCCTGCAAAATCACAAATAAGCTATTCATCTGGTGCTAGATATCTTCAGTTAATAGGCGGTATTAACCTAAGTTTTTACGATTGGTATTGTGACCTTCCACCTTCATTCCCGGAAATTTGGGGTGAGCAAACAGATGTTTGCGAGAGCGCTGACTGGTATAACTCTAAGATGATAGTTGACATGGGTGCAAACCTTAACATGACAAGAACTCCTGATGCGCACTTCTTTGCAGAAGCTAGACACAATGGTACAAAAACTGTTGTATGTGCTCCAGACTTCAGCATGGTAAGTAAATTTGCAGACGAGTGGGTACCGCTTCATGCAGGTAGCGACGGTGCTTTCTGGCAAGCAGTTACACATGTTCTTCTAAAAGAGTTTTATGTAGATAGACAAGTTCCTTATTTTGTTAACTATGTTAAACAATACTCAGATGTTCCATATCTTGTAAAAATGGACAAAGTTGGTTCAAACTACAGAGCAGGAAGACTTTTAAGAGCTTCTGAGGTAGCTGAGTATAAAACAATCGAAAACGGCGATTGGAAATTTATCCAAATTGACGAAAAAACAGGTAAATTTGTAGTTCCAAAAGGTGCTATGGGTGATAGATGGGCTACTGAAAAAGGCAAATGGAACATGAAACTTGAGTGTTCTGTTAGCAATCAAGCATTTGATCCTGCTCTTACTCTAAAAGACAATAATGATGAAGTGGTTCTAGCTGAATTTGATGACTTTGGTCTTGATAATGTAGCTCTAAGAGGCGTTCCTGTTAAGTATATAGATATCAATGGAGAAAAAGTTGCTGTTGCTACAACATTTGATGTTCTTATGGCTCAATATGGCGTACCAAGAGGTCTAAAAGGCGCATATCCAAAAGATTATACTGATAAAGATGCAGCATATACACCTGCATGGCAAGAGATTTTCACTGGCGTTGATTCAAAAACAATTATTTCAGTTGCAAGAGACTGGGGTAGAACTGCTGAAGCAACTGGTGGTAAATGTATGGTTATCGTTGGTGCTGGTATTAACCAATGGTATCACCAAAACCTAATGTATAGAGCTGCAACAATGTGTGCTATATTCTCAGGATGTGTTGGTAGAAACGGTGGTGGTATTAACCACTATGTTGGACAAGAAAAACTAGCTTGTGTTGACTCATGGGGTGCTATCACATTTGCAAAAGACTGGCAGTCATATCCAAGACAAGCACAAGGTCCAATTTGGCATTATATAAACACAAGCCAGTATAGATACGATACAAAGCATTGTAACTACAATACAGTTCCTAAAAATAAACACACTCAAAGACATATGGCTGATGATATTTTTAGATCTGTAAGACAAGGTGCGATGCCTTTTTATCCACAATTTAACAAGAGCTCGGTAGCAGTGGCACAAGAAGCTATAGCAGCTGGTGCAAAAGATGATGCAGCTATTAAGCAATATACTCTAGAGCAGCTAAAATCTAAGAAGCTTGGATATGCAGTTGCGGATCCAGAAAATGAAGTTAACTTTCCAAGAGTATGGTATATTTGGAAAGGTAATGCAATCGGCGGAAGTATGAAGGGTCAAGAGTATTGTCTTAAGCATTATCTTGGAACTCATAACAACTGTATTGCTCCGGATGGCGACCCAACCGAAGAAGTTGTATGGGCTAAAGAAGCTGGCGTTGGCAAGATGGATCTTGTTATCGACCTTAACTTTAGAATGGATACATCTGCACTTCACTCTGATATCGTTCTTCCTACTGCTTCATGGTATGAAAAAGCGGATATTAACAGTACGGATATGCACTCATTTATCCATCCTCTAGGCAAAGCTGTTCCACCGGTTTGGGAATCAAAATCTGACTGGGAAATTTTTGGAAATCTTGCAAAAGTTGTAAGTGAAATATCTAAATCTTATTTCAGCGGACCTATTAAAGATGTTCACACTGATGCAATTCACCATGATAGCGCAGGCGAAATTACACAGCTTGATGTAAAAGACTGGTATACAGGCGAATGTGAAGCAATTCCTGGAAAAACAATGCATACTATTGGTGTAATCGAGAGAGATTATACTAAGATTTGGGACAAGTGGAGTACTCTTGGTACTGGCATTAGAGAAAAAGGTCTTGGTGCACACGGTCATGGCTATGATATTAAAGATGAATATGATCAAATGCTTAACTCTAACCATTTTGCAACAAAAGTTGTTGACGGTAAGAAATATCCATCTCTTGAAGAAGATGTATCGGCAATCAATGCAGTTCTTCATCTTTCAACACTTACAAATGGTAAGTTAAACATGAAATGTTTCAAGAGCGATGAAGTAAAAACTGGTCTTGAACTTGCAAAATACGGTCAAGGTCTTGCAGATGTTCATTTGCAGTACAAAGATTTAGTAGAGTCTCCAAAGAGATATAATACTTCATCTGTATGGTCTGGCTTGATGAACGATGGTAGAGCGTATGCAGCATATACATACAATGTAGATGCGTTAATGCCATGGAGAACTTTAACTGGTAAGCAGCATACATATTTAGATCATGAGCTTTATATTGCGCACGGTGAGCATATGCCAACTTATAAGCCATCACCATCACCAAAAGTGTTTGGAGACTTAAAAGCTACTCCGGTTCCAAGCAACCAAAAAGTTCTAAATGTTCTAACTCCTCATGGTAAGTGGCATATCCACTCTACATATATGGATAACCATAGAATGTTAACACTTTCAAGAGGTATGGAGCCTGTATGGTTAAGTGAAAAAGATGCAGCAGAAATGGGCATAAAAGATAACGATTGGATCGAGGTATATAACGATAATGGAACATATTGCGCAAGAGCGAATGTTAGTGCGAGAATTCCAAAAGGTGTTTGTATTCTTTACCATACCGTTGAAAGAACTATCAGTATTCCAAAATCTCAAGAAAGAGGCGGAAAGAGAGCCGGTGGTAACAATGCGTTAACTCGTGTTCGTCTTAAGCCAAACTTGTTAGCTGGTGGTTATGGTCAGTTTACTTACCACTTTAACTATTGGGGACCTGTAGCAGTTAACAGAGATATACATGTCACAATTAAGAAAATGACAAAAGTAGAATTTTAATAGCATAAAAAGAAAGGAAGAACATGAATGTAAGATCGCAGGTATCAATGGTTTTTCACCTAGACAAATGTCTAGGTTGCCACACATGTACTGTTGCTTGTAAAAATATTTGGACAGACCGTAAGGGTGCTGAGTATATGTGGTTTAACAATGTTGAGACTAAACCGGGAACTGGTTATCCAACAAAGTGGGAAGATCAAGAAATCTATAAAGGTGGTTGGAAAAAATCTGGTAGCAGCGTAGAACTAAGAGGCGCTGGAAAAAGAAAAGGTCTTCTTAATATATTCTATAACCCGAATATGCCGGTTATAGATGATTATTATGAGCCTTTTACTTATAGATATCTAGATCTTGTTGAGGCTCCACAACAAGATACGCAGGTTACAGCAAGACCAGTTTCACTTATTACTGGTAAGCCAATAGATATTAAAATGGGACCAAACTGGGATGATGACATGGGTGGTTCACCAGATTTTGCTAGACAAGATCCAAACCTTGCTAAGCTTTCGCCAGCTGAAAGAGATGCAATGTTTGAATTGGAAAGATTAGCATTTTTCTATCTTCCAAGAATTTGTAACCACTGCCTAAACCCAGCTTGTTTAGCATCATGTCCATCAGGTGCTATTTACAAAAGAGGCGAGGATGGTGTTGTTCTTATTAATCAAGAAGTTTGTAGATCTTGGAGAATGTGTGTAACTGCATGTCCTTATAAGAAAACATACTATAACTGGACTACGGGTAAGTCTGAAAAATGTCTACTTTGCTACCCAAGACTAGAAACTGGTCAAGCACCAGCTTGTATGCATTCTTGTGTAGGTAGAATTAGATATCTTGGTGTAATGCTATATGATGCAGATAAGATTGAAGCGGCAATTAATGCTGATGAAAAAGATATTATAAAAGCTCAAATGGATTTAATCCTTGATCCAAATGATCCAAAAGTAATAGCAGCAGCAAAAGCAAATGGTGTAGCTGATTCAACTATTAAAGCAGCTCAAAACTCACCAACATATAAATTTGTTAAAGAGTTTAAGATAGCGTTACCATTGCATGCAGAATTTAGAACACTGCCAATGTTGTTTTATGTTCCACCTATGCTTCCAGTTATGGCAAGAGTTCGTGAAGTTAACAACAATGCTCAAAATGCTAAAGTTAATCCAATTGGAAAAACATGGGAAGATCAATGGTTGTATGATACAAGTATTGAAGAAATTTTCGGTACTATCGAAAATAGCCGTTTCCCGCTTAAGTACATGACATCTTTAATGGGTGCTGGCGATGAGAGCAATATGGCTGAAAAAATTAAGAGAATGATGGCTGTAAGAGTATACAGAAGACATGTAACTGTTGGCGATATATCTGCTGATAAAGCTAATAAGGCTTTAAGTATGGTAGGTTTGACAGCACAAATGGCTGATGAGATTTACAAATTAACATCTCTTTCTAAATTTGATGAGAGATTTGTAATCCCAGCTTCTCATAGAGAACAAGCTATTGAAATGTTGGAAAATACTGGCGATAGAAAAGGAAGCGCAGGTTTTGGATTTACAGCGTCTCCTAAGAGAGGTCTGTAGTGAGTCTTCCGCATTACGCATATGTGGCTGAGCTTTTGGAGTATCCAAGCGAAACTTTTTTTGATAGATTAAAAAATATCGGCAAAGTTAGTAGTGAAAGATATCCAGAGGCTGTTGAGGAATTGAGAGTTTTTGAAAAACTCCTTCCTCAAGACATATATGAGTTGCAGGAACTTTATTGCCGCTCATTTGAGGTTCAACCTCTAACTTCTTTATATGTTGGTTATGTTCTTTTTGGAGATGACTATAAAAGAGGCGAGATGCTGGCAAATTTAAATGTCGAACATCGTAAAGTTGGAAATGAGCTTTCTAGTGAATTGCCAGATTTTCTTCCAAATGTTTTGAAGCTGATTACAAAATTGGCTGAAAAGGGCGATAAAGAGACATTAGAAGATGTTGCAGTAAGAGTTGTGGCCCCAGCGGTAAAAAAGATGATCGCAGAATATGAACCAGATTCTTTAAAAGCCAAAGATGAGGTTTATAAAAAAGAATTTCAAGTTTTAATAGAAGCGAGTGAGTCTGTAACGGCTTTTAGTCACTGTCTAAAAGCTATTCATACTATGCTTGAGAAGGATTTTACGCTTATTGAAATGAGTGACGAAATTAAAGACACTAGTTTCTTTAAATTTATAAAAAAAGAGTTAGAGATTGAAGCAAAAGGCGATACTTCTTTAGGTAACGCCGCAGCATGTGCTACTTCATGCTCTACTTCTTGTAGTTGATTTATACAAATTATAAAGAAAGGATAATAAATGGATAATTTTTTGTTTATCGCATTTCCATATTTGGCCCTTATTGTTGCGATCGGTGGATCGATTTATCGCTATAGAGCGACTGGGTTTTCGTACTCTTCACTGTCTTCACAGTTTTTAGAGACGAAGAGTCTGTTTTTTGGATCTGTTCCATTTCACTTTGGTATTATTTTTCTTTTTCTAGCACATCTTATTGGGTTTCTATTTCCAGGACTTGTGCAAAAAATAATAGGTGCTAATTGGTATGCATTTGAAACTTTAGGACTTGCATTTGGTTTGAGTGCTCTTGTCGGTATTGTTCTTCTTTTTGTAAGAAGAATTACAAATGAAAGACTAGCTGTAGTTACAAGCAAGATGGATATTTTTATCGAACTTGTTCTAATAGCTCAAATTATCGCTGGTATCTTAATAGCTGTTCAATATAAGTGGGGTGCTGGTTGGTATGCTTCTAATATGGCTCCATATTTGTGGTCTATTGTTACTTTTAGCCCTGATTTAAGTGGTGTTTTGGCATTGCCTGCGCTTATCCAATTTCATATTGTTGCAGCGTTTTTGGTATTTTTGTTAATTCCATTCTCTAGATTTGTTCACTTTTTGGTTGCCCCATTTCATTATATATCTAGACCATTCCAAGTTGTTATCTGGACATGGGATAGAAAGGCGATTAGAGATACTAATACTCCAATGACGCCTTTTAAACCAAAAAATAATTAATTAGGTTTTGTGACGAGAGAGTATGTGATTAATAGGTGCTGGTAATTTTACGATAAGGAGCTCGCAATGGTGGAAGTAACAGGAAAGTCTCACAGAATGTTATTTATGAATACACTCGCATTCACGATAGCATTTGCTACTTGGATGACGAATGGTGTTCTTGTAACATATCTAGTTGATAATAGAATCTATGATTGGGATCCGGTTGCCATGGGTTGGCTGATAGGGATTCCTGTGTTAACCGGTGCTATTTTTAGATTGCCGGCTGGTATATTGACAGATAAGTATGGCGGTAAATGGGTTGTAGGTGGAACACTGCTTTTTGTATCCATACCGATGTATTTAATGTCAAAAGCTGATACATATGAAGAATTTTTGCTTTGTAGTCTTGGTTTTGGTTTGGCTGGAACGATATTTTCTTCTGGTATAGCCTTTACATCAGTTTGGTATCCTAAAAAGTGGCAAGGTACTGCTCTTGGAATTTTTGGAGCGGGAAATGCAGGTGCTGCGTTAACAACGCTAGTTGCGCCTACGCTTATCAAAAAATTCACGGACAATGGAGCAAATATAGACGGCTGGAGAGACCTTCCTGTTGCATATGCTATTATGGTGTTCACAATGGGTGTGCTTTTTTTATTGCTTACTGAAAACAAAAAAGCTTCCGGTCAAGAGGGTAAGACCCTTGCTGGTCAATTAAGAACACTTAAAGATGCAAGAGTTTGGAGATACGGATTACAGTATTTCTTAGTTTTTGGTATGTTTGTGGCATTTGCACAATGGCTTGTTCCTTATTTTGTTAATGTTTACTATTTGCCTTTAGTAATGGCTGGATTTTTTGTTTCGTTTTTTAGCTTTCCTTCTGGCGTTATTAGAGCGCTTGGAGGATATTTATCGGATAAATTCGGCGCTATTCCTGTAATGTACTGGGTTGCTGGTACTTCATTGCTTTTTGCTATTTTTCTTAGTATTCCAAAAATGGAAGTCTATTCTCCAGGTAAGGGTGTTGTTTCATTTAGGGCAGGTACTGTTACTGAAGTGACTGATACTTATATTCAAGTTGACGACAAAAAATACAATTATCATGGAAAAGATATGGCAAATGTAGAAGTAGATAAAGCATATCACTTGAACGAAACAAACATCTTACCAACCAAAGAAGAGTGGCAAGAGCCTGTTGTTAAAGTGGGTGATAAAGTAAATAAAAAAGAGTTGCTCGCAAAAGGTGTAACAAAAGTTTACTTCATGGCAAATGTCTATATTTTTGCAGTTTTAGCAATTATTATTGGCGCTATCTGGGGAATTGGTAAGGCTGCTGTTTACAAAATGATTCCGGATCATTTTCCGAATGATGTTGGGGTAGTTGGTGGAATGGTTGGTGTTATTGGTGGACTTGGCGGATTTGTTGGTCCAATTGTTTTTGGATATCTATTAAAATATAGCGGTCTTTGGATAAGCTCATGGGTATTTATACTTGTTTTAAGCTCTGTATGTTTAATATTATTATCAAAAGAGAGTGAAGTTGTACCTGAGCATCAACATCACTAAGTAAATAACTTAGTTGGTATTAGAAAGGATTGTTTTGGAAGGAATAAAAGTAGAAGGGGGTCTGTCGCCGATGGATCCTCCATCAGCGTATGAACCACCGGCAGGTGCGGAAAAAATTTCATATCATGAGTTGCATCCATTTTTGCAAGCATTGGAAGATGAGCATGAAGAGGCAAAAAATGAAATGGCAGTTTTTTCTGATACGCTTAAATTGATTAAAAACGGGAAAATCGATAAGGAGACAGATAAGAGATTGAGAGATTTTTTCTTTTTCTTAGATGAAGTTGTTTTTCCCCACAATCTAAAAGAAGAGAAGACTCTATTTGCGCCAATTAGTGATTATCTTTTTGAAAAAGGCGAAAGCTCTAAAGGGAAGGAGCCCTTTAATGCAATCGATATTTTAGAAGATGATCATCTTACGCTAGCTCAAACGGCGGCGGTTGCTTTTAATTTCTTTTCTCTTTTTGGAAAATTAGCAGATGATAGGTCTAGAGCTTTGGTTCTTGATGTAGCACTGCAAAAGTCGGATGATTTAATTGAGTTGTTAAGGTTGCATATTTTCAGAGAAGAGAGTTCGCTTATAGCTCAAGCACACAAGATTTTTTCAAAAGAAGAATTGGATAAGATGCAAGAACGCTATAGAAGATATACACTAAGAGAAGAAGTAGCTTCTTCTTAAATTTTGAAAGGATTCGCACATGGCTATTAACATAGAGAAGTGGGATGTAGAAGATAATGGTTTTTGGGAAAGAGAAGGGAAAGCGGTAGCAAATAGAAATCTATGGATTTCTATTCCAGCTCTATTGCTTGCATTTGCGGTTTGGATTATTTGGGGTATGTTAATTGTAAAAATGAAAGAATTGGGTTTTACTCTTGGCATGAATCCTCAAACTCCTGAAGATTGGGCTAAAGTAAATGCAATGCTATGGGCGTTACCGGCTATCGCTGGTCTTGCTGGCGCTACATTAAGAATTCCGAATTCATTTATGATTGCGGTTGGCGGTGGTAGAAATGTTACTTTTTTAAATACGCTATTTCTTGCTATTCCGGCATTTGGTGCAGGTATTGCTCTTCAAGATAAAGATACTCCTTATGCAGTTTTTGTAGTACTAGCCCTTACATCAGGTTTTGGTGGCGGTAACTTCTCGTCTTCAATGTCAAATATTAGCTACTTCTTCCCAAAAAGAATGCAAGGAACGGCTCTTGGGTTAAATGCCGGTCTTGGTAATCTAGGTGTTAGTACGATGCAGTTTTTGGTTCCGTTTATGCTTACTGGTGCTATTTTTGGTACAGCATTTGGTGCTGCTCAAGTAGTTCCTGGAACTGAAAAGCTTATATACTTACATAATGGTGCTTTTGTGTGGGTTCCGCTTATAATTCTTGCGTCACTTGCTGCATTTTTTGGCATGAACAATCTAAAGTCTGCAACTCCAAATCTTGGAAATTATGCTGGTGAGTTTACAAAGATTATTTTGTTGACTATTTTTGGTTTAGTTGGATCTGCAATTGCTGTTTATATGCTTGTTTTCTTAAAAATCAATATGTGGATTGTTTTGCCTGTTGCTATTATTGTTACTCTTGCAATGATGAAATATCTTTCACCAGGTGAGCTAAAGGGCAGCATTAATAAACAATTTGCAATTTTTAGCAATAAACATACATGGATAATGACAGTTCTATATATCATGACTTTCGGTTCATTCATTGGTTATGCTTCTTCATTTCCTAAGCTTATTCAAGATATTTTTGGATATATTCCAAATCCAGAAGTTATTGGCGAAATGATGGTTAATCCACATGCTCCAAACCCAATGACTTATGCTTTTCTTGGACCGTTACTTGGTGCTTTGATTAGACCTGTAGGTGGTTGGTTGTCTGATAAATTAAACAGTGGTTCAAGAGTTACTGCATGGAGTACTATTCTTCAAATAGTTTCTGCTTTAGCTGCTGCATATTTTATCGTTGAGTCAAAAGGTAGTGCGACGCCGCAAGATAACTGGTGGCCGTTCTTCTGGTCTTTTATGGCTCTTTTTGCTGGTACCGGTATTGGTAATGGTTCTACATTTAGAAGTGTTCCATATATATTTAGCAAAGAACAAGCTGGACCGGTTCTAGGATGGACTGCTGCTGCTGCCGCATATGGTGCATTTATTGTTCCAAAGATTTTTGGTGAGCAAATAGCTGCAAAAACTCCTGAAAATGCTCTTTACGGCTTTGTAGCTTTCTATGTATTCTGTCTAGTTCTTAACTGGTGGTATTACGATAGAAAAAATGCTGAGGTTAAGTGCTAAAAATATTAGCTTATGCGTAGCCCTTTTTCAAAAGGGCTACCGTTTTTTGTAAAAATAGCTGATAAGCTACTTTAGAATTATCTCTTCTTTTATCTCAAGCCCAAATCCATTTAATGCTGACATTTCACTTATTTTTTTTGTCGAAAGCAGATTTATTTTGTGAATTCCAAGATGATGTAATATTTGCGCTCCAATGCCAAACTCCTTAATGGCAGTATCATTTATAAGAGTGTTGTCCATAAATATAAGAAGTCCAGAGTTGTTTTTTAGGTATTCAATGGATTTTATAATTCCATTATATTGTTCAGGATTTTGAAGCAGTTCAATATCTTTGGAGATATTGTGAAATTTTACATTCGAGATTTTGGATATTTCCTTGAATATAATCGCAGTATGCACTCGTTTCAAATGGTCTTGAAAGTCGATAGAAATAACAGCAGAATCAAAAAAAGTAGTCTCTTTTTTTGAAATCTCTTTGATTAGTGATTCCCTTTTCATCCTATATTCAATCAAATCAGAAATATATATCATTTTGAGATTATGTTTTTTTGCAAAAATATCAAGATCATCTCTGCGAGCCATTTCGCCGTCATCTTTCATTATTTCACAAATAACACCAGCTGGAGTAAGTCCGGCAAGTTTGCATAAATCAACCGAGCCTTCTGTGTGACCGATTCTGTTTAAAACCCCGCCTTCTTTTGCAATTAAGGGAAATATATGTCCTGGGCGAACAAGATCTTCTGATGATGCAAAAGGATCGCACAGTAGCTTGATAGTCATATCTCTTTCGGCAGCCGAAATACCGGTAGTTGCGTTTTTGGCATCTACTGATACTGTAAAAGCTGTTTCGTAAGAAGAGGTGTTTGTAGATACCATCGGATTTAAATTAAGCTGTTTAGCCCTATCTTTTTCAATTGCAACACAAATAAGTCCTTTTGCGTGAGTTGCCAAGAAATTTACCTTTTGCGGTGTGCTAAAAACACCAGCATAAACAAGATCTCCCTCGTTTTCCCTATCTTCATCATCAAGCATGATAACCATGTTGCCTTTTTTTATCTCTTCTATAGCCTCTAATACTCGTTGCTCGGACACTAATTAACCTCTTTTTCAATATATATACTTTGGGATGGAAATACAAATTCCAGATTGTTATTTTTTAAAATATCCATGATTTTAAACATAAGCTCTTCTTTTGTTTCTAGCCATTCATTATAGTCGATAGTAACACTAAAGCAGTGAATTAAAATGTTAATGCCGCTACTGCCAAAACTATTCAAATTTACAGCAAGCAAATCTTTGTAGCCCAATAAATCATTTTGCTTTACAAGTGCCGGCTTATCAAAACTATCTAATTCTTTTGATATTTTGTCGTTCTCTATAAGTGTATTTTTAATGTCTGTAATCGTATTTTTGATATTTTTTGGATCAGAGTCATATCTAATGCCTATTTCAAATTTTATTAATCTTCCTACTTTTCTTTTTGACCAATTAGTTATAGATTCATTGGCTAATTTTGCATTTGGAACCGTAACAAGCGCATTTGTAAAAGTTCTAATCGTCGTAGATCTTAGCCCGATTTCAATTACGCTACCTTCGGTGCCAAGAAACTCTATAGTATCGCCGTGTTCAAAAGGTTTATCCCATAAAATAACCATGCTTCCAAAAAGGTTGGCAACAGTTTCTTTTGCAGCAAGTGCAAACGCCAAACCACCAAGTCCTAAAGAGGCTAAAATCGCTGAAACATTGTAGCTCCATTCGTTTAGTATCCCAATAACGGTTAAAAATATAATTATGGTTTTTAAAAATTTAATAATAAAATTTGCCAGTTCAGATCTAATATGCGTTTTGCCGTCAACTATCGTACTGCCGGCTTCTTTTGCAAGCGTGTCTATTAGAATAAATAAAATCCAAGCAAATCCAATATAGGATAGTGATTTAATGATATGCAGAGCTATGTTGTTTACTTCGTTTGAGATTGATAATATTGAAATCGATAGATAAAAACCCAAAATAACAAATAAAAAAGCAAATGGGTCTAAAAATTTTTCATCTAAAGTTATGCCTTTTTTTGAAAAGAAAAAGTTGAAAATCTTAAAAATAATATTTGTAAAAAAATTTTTTAAATAAAAAAAAACTACGAGTATAAAAACAGATAGTATAATTTTGTACACATAAATATCAAGAATTTGCGCTGTAAGCATCTCTTGAATTTTAGTCATATCGATCATTATAGTTCCATTGCATATTTCATTAAATTTGAAATTCTATTAAATTCAGGATAGTCGGAAAAAAGCATAAAAGCAAAAGCGGCTTGAAAAATAAGCATATCTTTTCCGTTTTTGCATGTTAATCCAAGCTCGTTTGCTTTTGTTAAAAATGGCGTAGGCTTGTTGTAAATAACATCATAGGCATATTTTGTGTGTGAAAAAATATTATTAATAATCTCAATAGGTGCAGGCAAAGAGTCGTCGCTAAGCCCAGCACTGGTTGTATTTACCACCAAATCATAGTCTTCGGCTTTAAAGTCATTCCAATCATCTGATTTTATGCCTGCTTCTTTAAAATAAGCTAGTTTTTCTTTGCTTCTATTTAAAATAGTTGTTTGAATATTGTTGTGTTTTAGAGCTATTGCAATGGCTTTTGCGGTTCCGCCGGCTCCTATAATAAGAACCTTTTTGACATTATCAAAATCCTCTATTGATTTAAGAAACCCGATAGAGTCGGTGTTGTATCCAATGGTTTTATTATTTTTATAAACAATGGTGTTTACGGCTTTTATCTCTTTTGCAAGCCCTACAATTTCATCGCACTGTCTAAAGGCATCTTCTTTAAATGGAACTGTAACATTTGCGCCTAAAAGTTTTAGTTTTTTAAAATTATCAACAAGCTCATTACCATTTTCTAATTTGATTCGAGTGTAGCAATAATCTAAAAAGCCGAGCTTTAAGAAAGTAAAATTATGCAGATGCGGAGATTTAGAGTGAGATACCGGATTGCCGTATATTGCAAAAAGCATTATTGGTCTTTTATGTCTAAAAGGTCATGAAAGCTTGATATTGTTGCAGCAAGTTTATTTTCGACTTCCAGAAATTCAAGCTCAGGTTTGCTATCGGCAACAACCCCAGCGCCGGCATGGAAAATTATCAACTCATCTTTTATGAGTGCAGATCTTATTGTAATAGCACTGTCCATATTGCCGTTAAATCCAAAATAAGCAATGCATCCGCTATAAAATCCTCGCTTAAATCCTTCAAATTCGGCAATTAACTCCATTGCTTTTATTTTTGGCGCACCCGTCATTGTTCCGGCTGTAAAAGTTGCCATAAACAGATCAAACATATCAAATTTGTCATCAATAATTGCGTTGATATCGCTGACCATGTGCATAACATGAGAGTATTTTTCTACACGCATAAGGTTTGCGACTTTTACACTTCCGGCTTTTGCAACTCTTCCTACATCGTTTCTGCCTAAATCAACAAGCATTATGTGTTCTGCTATCTCTTTTTTGTCTGTTAGCATTTCATTTTCTAGCTCTTTGTCTCTCAGCGCGTTTTTGCCTCTTTTTCTAGTGCCCGCTATTGGTCTTAGGAGTATGGTTTTATCTTGAAGCTGTATCATAACCTCAGGCGAGCTTCCCGCAATCGCAAACTCATTAAATTCAAGTAGATAAAGATACGGGGACGGGTTTTTGCTTCTTAAAACCCTATAAAAGCTTAGCCTATCAACGATAGCAGGTTGAATATATCTGTTTGAGATGAGTATTTGAAAAATATCTCCGCTTTTTATTTTTTCTTTTGATTTGTTTACAATATCAATAAAATTTTCCTTATTAAAATCGAAATTGCCATCAGATAATTTAATCGCTTTTTTTAGAGGAGCAAAAGCATAAGAAGACTTGAGTATATTTTCTATTTCATCAAATTTTTTAGAAAACTCGTCCATAGATGAAATAAGCGTAAGCGTTGATGTTTTGTGAGAAAAAGCAACAATCATTTTTGGTCGTATTAGTTCAAAATCAGGAACATTTGCGATGTCTACTAGAGTGCTCATATTCTTTTTTAATGAGGGTTCAAACTCTTTGACCATGTCATATCCGATATAGCCTATAAATCCATCCACAAAACCGACCGAAAGGTCTTTTGAAATTTCATTATATT
>JAUPLZ010000081.1 GCA_030836705.1 Campylobacterota bacterium | reverse complement strand
GGAACGATAACCGTATCTACTTTAAATATTTTAAAATTTGAGTCTCCAGACTGCTTAATATTAAACTTGTAATTTTTTATGGGTAACCTGTATGGTACCATCTTAAAACTAACATCCTGCATAAAAGGTATGTAAAAATTACAACTTTTTCTCATTCTTTTTATAAGCGGCATTAAATTAGCCTCAAAATAAAGTGGAAGGTAGATTAAAATATTTTTTGAATTGCGTTTTTTTAACAACTTAAAAAGCCTATCTTCAACCATTTTATCTCTTTTTAATTTCCCATTAGTAGCACTTTTTTTAAAATTTTCTAAACATTTTTTTCTACATTCTTCTTTATTCATTGCACAGCCTTTTTATACTATACTCTGCGAACTATAACACAAGCGGAGCGATGATGAAATTAAAAACTATATTTTTTTTAACAACTATTTTTTTGATTACTTTTACTGGCTGCGGCGAAAAAGGAAGTGGAAGTAGCGGAAGTGTTGTTGTAAATACTATTGATGGAGACAAGCTAGATGTAGATTATAGCTCCGGAAAAATAGAAAAATTTAAAAATATTAAATTAGAAGGGGTGGAGAATAAAATATTATTTTTAAGTTTTTTTTCCACAACATGCCAGCCTTGCAGAGATGAAATACCATATCTTATAAATCTTCAAAATAAATACAAAGATGACTTTGAGGTAATAGGCGTACTTACAGAAAATAAACAACTCAGTGAAATTAAAGATTTTGTTGAACTTTTTGGTATAAACTATAAAATAACCGATGCCGGCGAGGATTACTCAATAACAAATTTGGTTGGCGGAGTAAAAGGCGTACCTACTATGTTTATGTATGATAAAAACGGAGAATATGTAACTCACTATATAGGCGCAGTACCTCAAGCGATGATAGAAAATGATATTAAAAAAGTTTTGAGTCGATAGTATATGTTTAATTTTTTTAAAAAAGGGCTTGAAAAAACAGCTGAGGTCATTAAAAAAATTCTTCCAGAAACCAGTGTTTATATAGAACGAGACAAACTAGAGGAAATATTAATAGAATCTGATGTTGATTATGATTTGATTGAATACATAATGAATCAACTGCCGAATGAAATAAACAGGAAAGCCCTAAAAAGTGTTTTGGTTGATCTATTTCCAACTTTTGCCGCTAAACAAATAAGTAATTTTGAAGTAACCCTCATCATAGGCGTAAATGGGGCAGGAAAAACAACAACTATCGCAAAGCTTGCAAATATATACAAAAACCAAGGGTATAGCGTTATATTAGGCGCTGGCGATACATTTAGAGCGGCTGCTATAGAGCAGCTAAAAAGATGGTCTGATAAAATTGGAGTTCCTATAGTCTACACAAAACAAGGTCATGACCCGTCTGCGGTGACATTTGACACCATAAAATCAGCCGAAGCAAAACACATACAAAAAGTAATAATTGATACCGCAGGCAGACTTCAAACACAGACAAATTTAGCAAATGAGCTAAAAAAGATTGTAAGAATTTGTGATAAAGCGCATAGCGGAGCGCCTCACAAAAAAATACTCATACTAGATGGAACCCAAGGCAACTCGGCAATAAAGCAAGCAGATGCGTTTAATGAGATGGTAGGAGTAGACGGGATAATAATAACCAAACTAGATGGAACAGCAAAAGGCGGAGCCGTATTTAGTATTGTAAAAAAATTAGAGCTTCCTCTTTTGTATGTAGGGGTCGGTGAAAAACAAGATGATCTTATACCTTTTGAACCAGAAAAATTTGTAGATACTTTTCTTGATTCAATGTTTAAACCAAAAGATAATTAATGGCAAAACCCAAAAAAATCTATGAGTGTCAAGCTTGTGGCTTTGTCTCCGGAAAATGGATGGGCAAATGCACCAATTGCGGCGCTTGGGATTCTTTTTTGGAAGTTGATGAAGAGAGTCAAAAATACACACTAAAAAAAATTTCTTTAACAAATGATGAACAAAAAGCAATAAGTATTACCGAAGTAAAAGAAGACAATATAGAACGGATAAGCTCTTATGAAAAAGAGTTAGACAGCGTACTTGGCGGGGGCATCGTACCGGGCTCTTTAACTCTTATTGGCGGAAGCCCAGGGATTGGAAAATCTACACTACTTTTAAAAGTAGCGGGAAACTTAGCGCTTAATGGCAAAAAATCACTTTATGTATCAGCCGAAGAATCGGCAGGGCAAATAAAATTAAGAGCCAATAGGCTTGGTGCTAACCAAAAAGAACTCTATCTTCTAGCAGAGATTAGATTGGAAAAAATTTTTGAAGAGCTAAGAAGTGCACAAATAAAATATGAGCTTGTCATTATAGATTCTATTCAAACCATCTATTCGGACGCACTAAGCTCATCTCCTGGAAGTGTGACTCAAGTAAGAGAAATCACTTTTGAGCTTATGAGATTTGCCAAAGAAACGCACACCGCTATATTTATAATAGGTCACATTACAAAAGAAGGCTCCATTGCTGGTCCTAGAGTTCTAGAACACATGGTTGATACAGTTTT
The DNA here is from genome assembly GCA_030836705.1 of Campylobacterota bacterium. Lineage (GTDB taxonomy): Bacteria > Campylobacterota > Campylobacteria > Campylobacterales > SZUA-545 > JAUPLZ01. The sequence continues at coordinate 8,740 of JAUPLZ010000081.1, read as the reverse complement.
GTATTTTGAGGGAGACTCTTCAAAAGAAATAAGAATATTAAGAGCTTTTAAAAATAGATTCGGTACGACAAGTGAAATAGGTGTTTTTGAGATGGGCAAAAATGGACTATTTAGTGCAAGCGACATTTCAAAAAAATTCTTTTCTGCAATGATAAAAAGCCCAGGAAGCGCGAAAAGCGTCATTTTAGAAGGCACCAGACCACTTATTATCGAAGTTCAAGCACTTGTAAGCCAAAGCGGCTATCCAAATCCAAAAAGAAGTGCGACCGGCTTTGATTCAAATCGTCTTACGATGATACTTGCGCTTTTAGAAAAAAAACTTGACCTTCCGTTTAACCAATACGATGTTTTTATTAATATCACAGGCGGGATCAAAATCACAGAAACAGCTACTGACCTAGCAATTGTAGCCGCTATTCTTAGTAGCTACAAAAACAGACCGATAGATAATCAGACTATTTTTATAGGAGAGGTTAGCCTTATTGGCGACATTAGAGTGTCATATCAGATAGAGCCTAGGCTAAAAGAAGCATTTACTCATGGATTTAAAAAGGCAGTTATTGCCAAAAAGCCACAAAATCAATTGAGCGGAATAAAATGCTATGAGGTTGATGAGGTGGCAAAACTGCTAGAGTGGATGTAAAATAGTTTTATAATTGGAGTTTATCATGGGATTTTCTGAAATAATGTCGATTGTCGGATACAGCATTGAAGCATTTGGAGTTATTGTTATAATAATTGGCTCTGTCATCTCCAGCCTAACATTTTTAATGACTTTTAATAAACTTCCAGAAAATACTGCTTATCATACATTTAGAAGACAGCTTGGGCGTTCTATTTTGCTTGGACTAGAATTTTTAATTGCGGGAGACATTATAAGAACAGTGATTGTAGATAACTCACTACAAAATGTATCACTTCTTGCTCTTATTATTTTGATGCGAACTTTTTTAAGTGCAACACTATATCTTGAAGTTGAAGGAAGATGGCCTTGGCAAAAGGAAGAAAAAAACTAAAAGGACGCTCTTGATAAAAGAGCGTCGCTTCAATTTGTAAAATTACTTTCTCTTCTTGCCGGCTATAACAAATCTAAGTGCATTCAATCTTATAAAACCTTCTGCATCTTTTTGATTATAAACTGCGTCCGCTTCAAAAGTTGAATGAGCTTCAGAGAATAACGAATCAGGCGACTCTCTGCCAACAACAATCACATTTCCTTTGTAAAGCTTTAGTCTTACTTTTCCGTTTACAAATTTTTGAGTTTCGTCAATTGCTGCTTGAAGCATCTTTCTCTCAGGGCTATACCAATATCCGGTATAAATAAGCTTTGCATATCTTGGCATTAACTCATCTTTCAAGTGTGCTTCTTCTCTATCAAGCGTTATTGACTCAATTGCCCTATGGGCTTTTTGCATTATAGTTCCGCCTGGAGTTTCATAACACCCTCTTGCTTTCATGCCGACATAGCGATTCTCCACAATATCAGCCCTTCCTATTCCGTGCTTATTGCCGTATTCGTTTAATTTTGTTAGCATTGCTGCCGGACTTAACTCCACACCATTTAGCTTAAACGGATCTCCGTGCTTATATTCTATCTCGATATACTCTGGAGTATTTGGCGCATCAACCGGATCTACGGTCCATCTCCACATCTTTTTCTCCGGCTCATTCATAGGATTCTCAAGCCACTCACCCTCATAAGAAATGTGCAAAAGATTTGCGTCCATAGAATACGGCTTGGCTTCGCCTCTATTTTCTATCGGTATTCCGTGTTTATCAGCATATGCCAAAAGCGAGGTTCTAGAATTCATATCCCACTCTCTCCACGGCGCAATAACTGCTATGCTTGGGTCAAAACTCAAATATCCAAGCTCAAAGCGAACTTGGTCATTTCCTTTTCCGGTCGCACCGTGAGCTACGGCATCAGCTCCTACTAGCTTTGCTATCTCCATTTGTCTTTTTGCTATAAGCGGTCTTGCTATAGAGGTTCCCAAAAGATATTCGCCCTCATAAATCGCATTTGCTCTAAACATCGGGAATACAAAATCCCTAACAAACTCTTCTCTTAAATCATCAATAAAAATATTTTCAGGCTTTATTCCAAGCTTTAACGCCTTTTTTCTTGCAGGCTCAAGCTCTTCGCCCTGCCCCAAATCCGCCGTAAATGTAACAACTTCGCACCCATACTCATCTTCAAGCCATTTTAGAATAATAGAAGTATCAAGACCTCCAGAGTAAGCCAACACGCACTTTTTTATATCTCTTTTTTTCATTGTCATCCTTTTTATTGAAATCAAATAAGTTTTTATTTATTTTGTAATCTTTTTTCGACACTCATTCTATGAGCATCAAGCCCTTCTATACCTGCAATCAAAGCAGCGGCTGCACCAACCTCTTGAAGCCCTGATTTGCTCATGCTAATAATTGAGGATCTTTTTAAGAAATTTTCCACACCAAGCGGCGAGAAAAATCTAGCTGTTCCGCTTGTTGGGAGTGTATGGTTTGGACCTGCCACATAATCCCCTATCGCTTCAGGAGTATTTTCGCCCAAAAATATAGCTCCGGCGTGTTTAATCAAAGGTAAAAGCTCATGCGGATTTTTGGTCATAACCTCCAAATGTTCAGGGGCAATTTTATTCATTAGTTTTATGCTGTGAGATAGGTCATTTGAGATAATTATCACACCGTTTGTTTCTATTGATTTTCTCGCAATCTCTGCTCTTGGAAGAATTTTTAATGCTATCTCAACTTCGCTTGCTACTTTTAATGCAAGCTCTTCGCTGTCTGTTATCAAAATAGAGCGAGCCATTTCATCGTGCTCTGCTTGACTTAGAAGATCTATTGCTATAAGCTCTGGATTGGCATCTGAATCTGCAAGCACTCCAATCTCTGACGGTCCTGCTATCATATCTATATTTACCTCTCCAAAAAGGAGTTTTTTAGCAGTAGCTACATAGATATTCCCTGGTCCGGTTATAACATCGGCTTTTGGGATTGAATCGGTGCCATATGCCATAGCGGCAATAGCGCTTGCGCCTCCGACTTTAAAAATCTTGCTAATCCCGCAAACATAAGCAGCTGCCAAAACCACTGGATTAAGTTCGTCATTTGGGGTTGGAACGCATACTATTATCTCTTTTACGCCAGCCACTTGAGCCGGGATCGCATTCATAAGCATAGAGCTTGGATAGCTAGCTTTTCCGCCTGGAATATAAAGCCCAGCGCAGTCAACAGGTGTTATTTTTTGTCCAAGCATAGATCCGTTTTCTTCATAATCTATCCAGCTTTTTGGCATCTGTTTTTCATGAAAAGATTTTATCCGCTCATATGCAAGCAAAAGAGCATCTTTTAATGCTTCGTCAGCATTGTGATAAGCCTCTTCTATAATCTTTTCATCAACAACAAGCGCACTAGCATCTTTTGGCGTCCATTTATCAAACATGGAGATGTGCTTTATAATAGCCTCATCTCCTTGATTTTTTACCTCATCGATAATGTTTTGAACCTTTACGCTCACATCGCCGATTGAGGCGCTTGCACTTTTGATTATAGAATCGAATTTACTTTTAAAATCCTCATCACTAAATCTTATAATCTTCATCATGCTCTCTTTTTTTATTTATTAGAGTTCTTGCAAATTGGTTTTACAAGAAATTTATTAATAACGATCTCTTGATCTGTTTGAATTTCTTGAACTACCGCCTTGACCTCTATCGTCCCTTCTTTGACCACCGGAATGGCTTCTGCCTCTTGATGAGCCATCTCCGCTACCGCCGCCGGCACCACCGCTTCGTCCGCGATATCCGCCACCACGATTTCCGCTGCCTTGTCTTCTGCCTTTGCCGCCTGAAGAATTATCGCTTTTTGCTCTATCAAGCATTCTTTTTATTCTTTCTGGATCTAGCCCGATTCTCTCCGGTCCTTTTACTTTTTGCTTATCAATCACAAGCGAGATTAGTTTAAATGCTATTTGAGATATATCCATATCCTCTTCAAGCATTCCAAGAACCGCTGCCGCATCTTCATTTAGATGTTGCTTTTTGATTTCGTCTATGATTTTAACAATATTCGATTTTTTAACTTCGCCAAGAGATGGAACTATATTTTGCTTTATTTCAGTTCCAACACTTTTTTTAATTCTTTGAAGCTCTCTGAATTCAAGCGGAGTTACAAGAGTAATAGCTACGCCTTTTTTGCCGGCTCTTCCTGTTCTTCCGATTCTATGAACATAACTCTCAGGATCAAACGGAATGTGATAATTAAACACATGAGAAACATCGCTTACATCAAGACCTCTTGCTGCAACATCTGTTGCTATTAGAATATCTATTTTGCCAGCTCTAAAGCTTTTTATAACCTCTTCTCTTTGGTTTTGCTCCATATCTCCATGAAGACCTTTTGCAAGATAGCCATGCGAAATAAGAGTAGTAGCCAGTCTATCAACCTCTTTTTTCATTCTGCAAAAAATTATGGTTTTTGTAGCATCTTGAGCATCGATAAGCCTTACCGTCGCATCGTCTCTCTCATGCTCTTCAATCACATAATACTGCTGGTCAATATCTACATTTGTAGTCTCACCGCTTGTAACTGAAATAAATTCCGGATTTTTTAAAATTCTTTTTGCAAGTTTTTTGATAGCTTCCGGCATTGTTGCTGAAAATAAAAGCGTCTGTCTCTCAACCGGCAAATAACCAAAAATCTCTTGAATATCATCCAAAAATCCCATGTCGAGCATTTCATCGGCTTCATCCAAAACAACATGAGCCGGATTAAAATCTCTTAATCTTCCTGATTTTAGCAAGTCAAGAAGTCTTCCTGGAGTTGCCACAACAGCTTGTGCGCCTCTACTTACAAGGTCTACTTGTCTACTAGCAGACATTCCTCCGTAAATAGTTACTGTTCTTATTCCAGCTCTACTTCCTAGTTTATAAAGCTCATCTCCAACCTGCGTAGCAAGCTCTCTTGTTGGAGCAATAACAAGCAGTTGAACGCCGCTATTTTTATCCATCATACTCATTGTCGGAATTCCAAACGCTGCCGTTTTTCCAGTACCTGTGTGTGCCTGAGCAACTATATCTTTGCCGCTTAAAACCACAGGAATTGCAGCTGCTTGAATTGGGCTTGGAATCTTAAAACCAGCCGCAGTTATGCCGCTTTGTATCTCTTTGCTTAATGCAAAATCTTCAAATGTAACACCATTTGCTATTACATTATTTTCTTGTTCGCTTTGAACATTGTTCATATATTCTACTCTTTATAGATAATTTTGTTCCGATTCTTTTATAAAACAATTTCTGTATGTGCCCCAGCACAGTTTTTATATCTGCTCAACCATATACACAAATTAAGGGCAAAAAAGCACCTTAAGCAGTCTCTTACAACTTAACATATTATAATCATGAACCCAAACAATAAGATATTATAGCATAAAAAGAGAGAATACTTGAGATTATTTATTATTGCGGTCTTTTTAGCATCGCTACTAAACGCAAATGAGGTCGAAAAACAACAATCAATAGACGATGATGTTTTAATAAAAAACACTATATTGCTAGCGCATAAACAAAATTATGTTCAGTTTTTATCGTATGATTTTCAAAAACAAATAGATAATAGAGACGACAAAGAAGCTTCTTTTCAAATAAGCGTAAAAAGAGAGCTTTTTTCAAACATATTTGATTACGACATCTCTTTTTACGCCGCATTTACACAAAAATCATTCTGGCAAATCTATGATGACAAAAACTCAAGACCTTTTCGTGAAACAAACTACAATCCAGAGATATTTTTATCTTCTGCTTTTTCTAATAATATTCAAAGCCACTACTTAAAATCATGGAATTTTGGATTAGAACACGAATCAAACGGTCAATCAACGGCAACTTCAAGAAGTTGGGATAGAGCCTATGTAAAATTTTTTTTAAAAAAAGATAATTTTAGAGGTGATTTTAAGCTTTGGAATAGATTTGAAGAAGAAAAGAAAAAAGACATGAATGATCCACATGGTGATGACAATCCAGACATAATAAACTATTATGGAAATGGCGAAACGAATATTTATTACTCCTTTGGTGAAAAAGAAGTAGGTCTTTTTCTAAGAAAAAATGCTTTTGGCGTTGAAATAACAAAGCTTTTCCATAAAAAACAATATTTATTTATAAAATATTTTGAAGGCTACGGAGAGAGTTTGATTGATTATGATATAAAAACAAAAAAGTTAGGATTTGGTCTAATGTTAAATAAATAAAACAAATACATCTTCTTTGTTTTTAATATATATTTTATTAAAATTCAACCTTCTAAAGCCCTTAGGCGCTTAAGAAAATATCATAATCAAGGAATTATATGTTCAAAAAAATTGCTTTATCGGCAATAATGGCAACAGGTTTGATGGCAAGCTCTATGAGTAGCGTAACACCGGATGAGGCTATAAAGCTTCTTCAAGATGGTAATAAAAGATTTTTAGAAAGCAAACCCGTGCACACAAATGCTACTCTTGAGAGAATCAAAGAGACAGCAAAAGGTCAAAAACCGTTTGTAACAATCAATGCTTGTTCGGACAGCAGGGTTCCTGTTGAAATACTTTTTGATAGAGGCTTTGGCGATATTTTTACAATCAGAACTGCAGGAAATGTTTCAGACACAGACCAAGTGGCAACGATAGAATATGGAACTGAGCATCTTGGAACTGGGCTTGTTGTAATAATGGGGCACACATCATGCGGCGCTGTAACAGCAGTAGCATCCGGAGCTCATGTAGAAGGAAATATTCCAAAACTGATTGACAACATTATTCCTGCTGTTGAAAAAGTCAAAGCAAAATACGAAAACCACTCTCACGACAAATGGATAGGCGAAGCTATTGAAGAAAATGTATGGCAATCATATGAAGATCTTTTAAGTAAAAGCGGAATAGTAAAACACTTAGTAAAAGATGGCAAGGTTAAAATCGTAGGCGCTCTTTACAATATCGACAATGGAGAAGTTAGCTTCCTAGGCGAACATCCGAATTTAAAAAAACTTTTAGAACACTAAAAATCGCTTTTTTGGGTTTTGCCAATCAATGGTAAAATTCCAAAAAGGGCAAAAATGAACTACTACAAAATAGCCGTGACTGGGCAAAAACTAGATCTTCTTACTTACAAATCAGGGAAAGAGATAGAGGTTTTAACGGTTGTAAATGTTTTGCTTTTAAACAAACAAAAAGAAGGTTTTGTAATAGAAAAATGCGAAAAACCTAGCTTTGAATGTATAGAAATTATTTCAATAACAAACAACTTTCTTCCAAGAGAGTATCTAAAAATAATCAATTTTATCAGCAGTTATTATTTTTGCACCATTTCGGAAGCCTTAAACCTGTTTGTGCCTTTTGAAAAAGAGCATAAAAATCCAAAAATAGAATTAAAAACAAATATAAAACTCTCAAATATTCAACAAAAAGCGCTGGATTTTTGCCTAAGCGAAAAAATCTCTTTACTTTTTGGCGACACCGGAAGCGGAAAAACAGAAATCTACATGAAGCTTTTTGAGCAACTTATAAACGACAATAAAACGGCAATTTTTCTTATGCCGGAAATCAGCTTGACGCCGCAAATAGAAAAAAGGTTAAAAGAACACTTTGGTGAACTTGTGGCAATTTGGCACTCAAAGATAACAAAAGCAACAAAAGAAAAAATAATATTACAAATAAAAGAAGGCAAAATAAAAATCATAGCAGGCGCTAGGTCGGCACTATTTTTGCCGCTTGAAAATCTAGGAGTTATAGTGGTTGACGAAGAGCATGATGATAGCTATAAGTCATCTTCAAGACCAAGATATAACGCTAGAGATATGGCAATAGTAATAGGGGAAGCCAAAAAAACTCCTGTAATTTTAGGAAGTGCCACGCCAAGCGTAACAAGTTATAAAAAGTTTCCTTTTTTTAGACTAAAAGGTCAATATTTTGATGCAAAAAAAAGATATATCACAATACATTCATGCGAAGAAACTCCTCAAGATTTGGCTCTAAATGAATTAAAAAAGAATTTTCAAAACCAAAAGCAGGCAATAGTTTTTTCACCGACCAGGGCTAACTTTAAATATCTAATATGCAAAGAGTGCGCAAAAAGCGTGGAGTGTCCTTTTTGTAGCGTCGGAATGAGTCTTCACAATGACAAAAACCTAATCAAATGCCACTATTGCAACTATACAGAGTCCATACCAAAAAGCTGCCCATCGTGCAAAAAAGATACCCTTATGACAAAAAGAATCGGCACCGAAGAGGTAGTTAGCTGGATAAAAAATCAAATACCGACCGCAAGAGTACAAAAATTTGACCGCGATAGCGTAAACACAAACAAAAAACTAAAAACAATACTTGATGACTTTAATAAACAAAATATAGACATTCTAGTAGGCACACAAATGTTAAGCAAAGGGCATAACTATCATGAGGTAAATTTGGCTCTGATACTTGGAGTGGATTATGTTTTAAACACGGCTGATTTTAGAGCGCCGGAGCGAACTATATCGCTGATTTTGCAAATTGCAGGTCGAGCGGGACGAAAAGAGGATGCAGCAGTAATAATTCAAACCTTAAACGATGCGTATATAAAAAAATACCTTGATGATTATGAGTTTTTTTTAAAAGACGAATTAGAAAACAGAAAAGAGCTATATCCTCCTTTTAAAAAACTTGCCCGTGTACTTTTTTCACACACAAAAGACGAAAAAGCAAAAAACGCAATGCAGGAGATGGTTT
>JAUPLZ010000080.1 GCA_030836705.1 Campylobacterota bacterium | reverse complement strand
TTGAAGCTCTTTGATTTTTAAAGTGTCGCCGAAGTTGATAACTTTTTTTTGAAGAATCTCTTCTTTTGGAAGATATTTTGTGGCTGTTGAGAGTGGAATTATTAGGATTTTGTTTTTTTTATTAAGCGAGTAGTACTCGTTCAGACAAGCTGAAATCTCAAGCAGTTCATCATTAAAACTTCTAAGGTCGTCAAGATAATCGGCTCTAAAATCAGGCAAAACAAAACTATGTAAATCAAAAAAAGAGGCTATGTTTTTAAGTTCTCTTGCCTCTTTTTCATCTTGCGTTATTAAGACTTCTAGCGTATTTTTTTGTTTTAGAAATTCATAAAACGAAGCCTGTGTACTTTCTTGTTCAAAAATCGAGCTCAACTGTTGTTTTTTCCTAATTTGAGTTATTGACCTTAATCTTGCTTGTTCCTTCAAAAAAACCTTGCGATTCTATGATGAGGTTTGCAGAGGCGATATCGCCTATTACTCTTCCTCCGGCAAGGATTTCAATATTGGCGCAATCACAATTTCCAAGAACCTCTCCGCTTACAAGAAGTCTTTGTGCAAAAATTTCGCCTTTTACGACTCCGGCGGTGCCAACAGTTACTATGCTTGAAGAGTAGATAGTGCCTTCTATCAATCCGTCGATGTGTAGTTTGCATTCGACATCAAGCTTGCCTGTAATCTTTGTTCCTTTTGCGATGACAGTTGTTTCAGAAGTGTCCATTGCCATTTTATTCCTTGTGATAAAGATTCCCAGCCGACCTTTTTTTCCTGCTCAAAAATTCTTCCGTAATCTTTGAGATTCCAGTCTACAAAGCTCTTTGGGTTTAGTGCTATCCCTATATATCTTACCTCGTAGTGCAGATGAGGACCGCTGCTAATACCGGTATTTCCGGAGTAACCAATAAGCTGACCTTTTTTTACAAATTGACCCGCTTTTACACCTAGTTCATTAAGATGGGCGTACAAGGTCTTAAATCCCAGCACATGGTCTAGTACCAAAAGTTTACCATAACCGATTTTAGATTCTTTTCTTGCGACCTCTACAATACCGTCAGCCGTTGCATAAACAGGGGTGTTTATTGTGGCTCTTAAGTCTAAGCCGGTGTGAAATTGCTTGGACTCTTGTGTCGGATTTTCTCTCCATCCGAAATTAGATGTAACCATGTTGGAGTTTAAAGGACTGCCGTTTGGTATATTTCTTAGCATCAAAAGTTTTTCTTGAGCGTCAAGTTCTGCTATATCAAGTCTGTTTCCGACTTCAAAATCTTCTTTTGGTTCTAGTCCTATCATTGTTTCAATATCGGAAATTTTTTCTTGTATCTCTCCGAGCTCATTTTCTTTTTTATTTATATTCATCTCCAGATTGCTGTTTGTCGCTAGCAGTCTGTGATATTTCTCTTCAATGTCTTTATAATCAGAAACTTTTGCCGAGAGCATATATACAAAAATACCGCCTCCTAAAAAAAGCATAAAAGAAAAAAAGACCGCATAGCCCATTATGTTTTTCGCAAACTGTCCTATGGTAAAACTTTTTGAGCCATGAACAGTTGTGATAGTTATAACAGTGCTATTTTTCATAATACCTCTTGCAAAAAGATTCTACTGTTTTAAAAGAACCAAAAACCAGATACTCTTTATTTTCGTCAATTTTATTAAAATCGCTATATTTAATATTTAACCGTTTTAGAGTCTCTTCGAGTTCCTTTTTTAAAACCCTTCTTTCGTCTTTTATCTCTATTATTTCGACCGCTATGATATTTTCTTTTAATATTTTTAAAATTTCTTCATACTCTTTGTCTTTTAAAGTATTGTAAATGAGGGTTATTCTTTTATCTTTTAGCGATTTTTTTATAGCTCTTGCAGCTAGTGCATTGTGACCTACATCGATTGTAATATTTTTATCTAGCCGTGTTAATCTGCCAAAAAGAGTGTTTTCTTTAAAGTCATTTATCGAGGGATTAAAGCCAAGATATTCAACTGCTTTTAGCGCTAAGAGTTTGTTTTCTTGAAGATACTCTTTGTTTGGGTCTCTTTTGTAGTCATCTTCTAAAAAAAATGCTTTTTTGTTGATTTGCAAAGTTTTTTCTTTTGCTATTTCATAAACCTCTTTGTGGTCTTGAAAGCCGACAATAACATCGCTTTTTGCTGCATTTAATTTTGTTGTCGCTATCTCTTTTATGGTTTCGCCCAAAAACTCCTTGTGGTCATAATCTATGGGCGTTATAACAAGCAGATAGTCATTAAAAATGCTTGTTGCGTCATGCTCGCCGCCAAGTCCTGCTTCGATTACGGCATATTCGCACTCTTTTTCAAAAACAACGGCACACAAAAGAGTAGTGTATTCAAAATAGCTAAGCGAATCAGCTTCTTCTTTGTTTAAAATTTTTAGAAGTTTTTCATGCGCGATTTCAAGTAGCTTATCAGAGGCGTTTTCGCCGTTTAGCCAGATTCTTTCATTAAATTTGCTTATATGCGGAGATGTATAGTGACCTGTTTTTTTGTTTTGAGAATATAGATAGTTTGCGATAAATCTACCCGTAGTTCCTTTTGCGTTTGTGCCGATGATATGTATGATTTTTGGCATAGAAAAATTGTGCTTTACTCTATCCCATACTTTTTTTATTCTTAATGGGTCAAAGTGTGCATAAAAAAGCGGCTTTTTGGATAGAAAAGATTCTAAGTTCATGGCTTGGGAAGAACTATGTTTCTGCCGGCTTTTTTTGCTTCATAAAGCATTTTATCTGCAGTTTTGACAGTCAAGTCTTGTGATTTTTGCTCAGATCTTATTGCGATTCCGGCACTGCAAGTAATCTTTATTTCATCTTTTTGATGCTTAAATTTTGTATTTTCTATCTTTTCTCTTAAAGAGTCGGTAAAATTAAATAGTTCGTTAAAATTATCATTTTTTGAAATTATGATAAATTCTTCCCCACCGTATCTTCCGACTATTTCATCTTTGGCGATGTGCGAATTTAAAAATTTTCCGACTGCGGATAGTATCTTGTCTCCTGCAAGATGCCCGTATATATCGTTTACTTTTTTAAAATAGTCTATATCAAAAAAGATTATAGAGTAGTTGATATTTTTTTCTTTATACTCTTTTTCAAACAGCTCAAGATGGCTTGAGAGCGAGCGCCTTGACATTGTCATAGTAAGAAAATCTTCATCCGCCTCTTTTCGCGCGGTATTTAACTGCTCTTCAAGCTCTGTAATTCGCTTTTTTAGGATTTCTGTCTCATTGTGCTCTTTATTGAGTGATTTTAAAAAACCATCCAAGTTGTTTTCTATTTGTTCTGAAATATCGATAAGTTTTTTTTGCACACCGTGAACATCGCTATTTTTAAAATCAATAGTTCTTAGAGACTCTTTTATTCGTACTACGCCTTCACTTTTTTCTTGTGAAGCAAATATTAAGGTAGTTATTTTTTCAAGCAAAGAATCTATTACTAGGTTGGTGTTTTTTAGGTTTTCTCGCAAAATGCTTTTATCGTCGTCGATTCTTTTTAAAATAGACTCTTTTAACTCTTTTTGCACCTCTTTGGATGTTATTAGATTCGGTGATTCTGCTAGCTGTTCCTCTAATTTCGCGACTTTGTCATTAACTGTCGTAGCAAGCGATGGAGAGAGTGATAGGATAAGTATTTTTACAAGCTCGTCGCTAGTTTCGATGTCGCCTTTTTGTTCTACCTCTTTTATAAGCTCATCGACTAGTGTCGGAAAATCATTTTTTGTAAAAATGCCGAATTTATTTAATTTTTCCAGAAATGATTGATTGTATGATTCGTTAAACTCTTTAAATTTTTCCGTTATTGTATCTAGGTGATTTTGTTGTTTTATGTCCAAACCGAGTGCAAAATCAGAAATTTTAAAAGCTTTTGCGTTGTGAAGAAGTTTAATGGTTTTTAAAAGAGTGAAAATTAATTTTTCAAGAGAGCTTGTAAGTGCTTTGTTTTTTGATTTTTCGGATCTATTGAGTTGGATAATTAAAAAATAGATAAACTCATCTAGTGTTTTGATTGAGTAGCCTGAGATAAGTTTTGCAATATCCGGATTTAGTTTTTTTGAATGAGCTTCTATTTTATTACACTCTTCAAAAACAAGCTTCTCTTTTTTTGCAAACTCACAAAAATTTTTTGCATACAAATCAGGTGTCATTGTCTCTTGTGTCTCTTTGAAATATAAAAGAGTTTTTGAAACCACTTTGTTTAC
>JAUPLZ010000079.1 GCA_030836705.1 Campylobacterota bacterium | reverse complement strand
ACTTGATAAAGAAAAAGAGTGGGATTTTGTGTTTAAAAAAGAAGGTGTTTCTAATTTTTCCAGTGATTTTCCTATCTCATGGAGAGAGTTAAAAGACGCTGCATCAGGTTATATTGAGAATAGTGAAGGAGTTATAGAGCATTTAAGTATATGCACTAATTCAAATGATTGCAAAAATAATCTAAAGCTTGTTGTATATCTGCCGCAATCTAAAATATATGAGCTTTTAATTAAGTTTTTTGTTCATGCGATTCCGTTTTATTTGATATTTTTGATATTTTTTGGTGTTGTTTTGTTTTTGTTTTTAAAAAATATGTCAAAAAAACAAGAAGCCGAAATGGCGCTAAAAAAAATGAATGAAGCTTTGCAAGAAGAGATAGATAAAAAGATAAAGAAATATAAAGAACAAGAATCTCTTCTGATTCAGCAGTCAAAGCTGGCGGCAATGGGGGAGATGATACAAAATATCGCGCATCAGTGGAGGCAACCGCTTAATACCTTAGGTCTTCAAGCACAAGATATTTTAGAAGCATATGAGTTTAACGAGTTAAACAAAGAGTATTTGCAAAACCAAACAGACTCAATGATGAATATCATAAGCCACATGTCAAAAACTATAGAGGATTTCAAAAATTTTTTTAAACCAGATAAGGAAAAGCAAGAATTTTTAGTCGCGGATACGCTTAAAGAGTGTTTGGATATCTTTTATGCCGCACTTAAGTACAACAATATAGATATTAAAATCAATAATAAATTCAATCCAAAAATAAATGGCTACAAAAATGAATATGCGCAAGCTGTTTTAAATATCTTGGCAAATGCAAAAGATGCACTAGAAAAAAATAACAATAAAAACAAGACCATAACAATAACTATAGACAAAACACCGGAAGGCAACTCAATATTGTCTATCGAAGATAACGGAGGCGGGATAGCAGAGGAGTACAAAGATAGGGTATTTGAGCCGTATTTTACCACCAAGCACAAATCAAACGGAACCGGCATAGGGCTTTATATGTCAAAGGTGATTATAGAAAAACATATGCACGGAAGTTTGGAATTCGCAAATACAAAAGAGGGTGTAAGATTTGACATCGTTGTATAATTACGCATGATAAAAAAATCCTCCATAGAAGACCTAAAAAATAAGCTGGATATTGTAGATGTAATTGGTAGCTATATTGAACTAAAAAAAGCAGGCGTAAATTACAAGGCGAGATGCCCATTTCATGAAGAAAAATCCGCAAGTTTCGTTGTAAGCCCTTCCAAGCAGATATATCACTGTTTTGGCTGCGGAAGCGGAGGCGATGCTATCTCTTTTGTAAAAGAGTATGAAAAATTAAGCTATCCGGAAGCATTAGAAAAGCTAGCCCGTGAAAATAATGTACTTTTAGATTATGAAAACAGCACGCAAGCAAAAAAAGAGGACAAAACACTAGAGCAGGTAAATAAGTTTTTTTTAAAAAATTTGCAATATCAAAAAGAGGCTATGGCTTATTTGCAAGAAAGAGGTGTTTTTAATTCAAGCATAGAAAAATTTGAAATAGGATACTCGCCATCAAGCGGTGAACAGTTAAGTTTTTTGAGCTCAAATCATATAACGAGTCAAGATGCCGTAGAAGCTGGAGTTATAGCTCAAGATGCAAACAAAAGATTTTATGCAAGATTTATAGAGAGAATTACTTTTCCAATCTACTCAGCAAACAATCATATCGTAGGTTTTGGCGGCAGAACCATATCAAACCATCCGGCGAAGTATATAAACTCGCCGCAAACAAAATTATTCAACAAATCACGGCTTTTGTACGCATACAATATAGCAAAAGAATCAATATACAGGAAAAAAGAGATAATAGTGACAGAGGGTTATCTCGATGTCATAATGCTTCATCAAGCCGGATTTGACAATACGGTAGCTACACTTGGAACCGCTCTTACAAGTGAGCATTTGCCGCTTTTAAAAAAAGGCGAACCAAGAGTGATTTTGGCATATGACGGAGATAATGCGGGTAAAAACGCGGCGCTAAAAGCTGCCAAAATGCTCTCAATGAGCTCATTTGACGGCGGGGTTGTTCTTTTTGAAGAGTCAAAAGACCCTGCCGATTTTGTCAAAGAGGGAAAAATTGATTATCTTAATGCACTCTTTAAGCATCCAAAAAAATTTATAGAGTTTGTTATAGAAACTATAGCTTTGGAGTATGATTTGAATATACCGGAGCAAAAGCAGGGTGCAAAAAACGAAATAAACAGCTTTTTAAAAAATCTTTCGCCTATTTTGCAAGAGGAGTATATCTCGTTTGCGTCGGGAGTGTTAAAAAGCAAGGAGTCTTTTTTCAAAATAAAAAAAACATATCCCGCAAAAGAGACGGCTAAAAGCTATGATGTGGCTGAAATGTCTATGTTAAAAACTTTGATATTAAATCCGTATTTGGTGGATTATCTTCTTGATGTTTGTGATGAAAACATTTTTGAACACCACAGAGATATTTTTATGGATATTATTCAAAATAGGGCCGAAAGTAAAAAACTATTAGAGCTTGAGTTAAACGAAAAAATATTGCCCTTAAGTGAAGATGAACTAAAAGAGAAGATAAAAAAACTTCAAATATTAAATCTGCAAAAAAAACTAAATCTAATCAAAAACGACCAAGCGATAGATTTTAAGAAAAAGAGCTTTGAAATAAGAAAAACACAAGATATGATAAAAAATCTAAATCAGGGCATGAAGCCCTGAGGAGTTTTTAGAATTTAACATTTGCCCCAAAAAACATACCTGAATTATCGATTTTTACATTAAGATCATCTACAAGATCATCTGTAATTTCGATAGTTTGCTGCTTTACACCAGCTTCAAGCGATAGAGTCACAAGAGGAATAGGAAGCGGAAGAGCTACATCTACTTTCGCTTTTGTGTCAGATACTTTTGAATCCCCGACACTTACTTGTTTTAATGAAACTTCAAGACCTACAGGAATAACAGGCAAATCGACAAGAACAGCTCCGTAAACCATAGGAAGCGGTACGCTAAAGTCGGCAGTTTGACTTCCCGCTACTGATTCAAGAGCGATTTCACCCTCTAACTGCTTCACATTCAAACCAACTTCAACATCAAGGATTCCGGCAGTCAAAAGATTAAGCCCTGGAATTCCCCAATAAAGCGTATAGTCTGTTTGGTTTAAAGTAATGTCAGTCGTCGTATCGGCACCAAATGTCACTCCGCCGAAATCACCGGTTGCTGTTCCTGTGCCGCTTGCAGAGTAGTTTTGCATTTCTATTCTCAAGTTTGGAATAACAGGTATAAAGTGGTCAAATCTCATATACATATAGCTATTTGAATCAGCTTCAAGACCGAGGTTTTTGTCCAAATCCATCGCGGCAGGAGTAGCTCCATATGCAACATCACCGGAGATAGCAGGGCTCCAAATACCGGCACCCAGTTCTATATCAACTACGCCTACAATCGCACTTGCTTGTGTAGTAAAAAGACCAAGTCCCGCAACAGTTGCAACTAAAATTTTTTTCATAAAAGTTCCTTTTTTTTAAAATCACATTCCAGTATAGTATCAAAACTTTGTTACAACTCTTATTTAAACATTATGAGATTATAATTACAAATCATTTGGGGTATTAGCTCAGCTGGGAGAGCGCGACGCTGGCAGCGTCGAGGTCAGCGGTTCGATCCCGCTATACTCCACCATTCAATCATCTAACAGAATCCAAAACAACCCAAAAAACCCTCTCAAACAAAGGCTTTCTTTCAAGTCATCAATCTAAGATCATCTAACGATATTTAGTAAAATCTAAGAGTTTTAGGGGTATATTTGGGGGTATTGTTTAATATACCCCCTCAAAAAAGACCCTATGGAAAAGAAAAAAAGGAATCGATAAAGACATAAATTAAATACGATTACATAGAAAAATATGCAATAAGCGATAAAGAAGAGAGTCTAAAAGTCTATCTTGATTTTTATTTTTAGATTAAAAACTTTTCTTTTTAAACATAAAATAAAGATAAAGTGCCAACCCAAACATCAAAGATGAAAGAACCTGCCCCATAGTCACCCATTCAAAAGCTACAAAACCAAGCTGAGGATCCGGTTGCCTAAAAAATTCACTGACAATTCTAGCCGTCGCATATAGCATTCCATAGTAAGCCATAAGCTCACCGTGGAATTTCTTTTTGTTTCGTATCGCATAAAGTACGCCAAAGGTCACTAGTCCTTCAAGTATGGCTTCATAAAGCGCAGATGGGTGTCTTAGAGCGCCTTGAGCATAAATTGCCCACGGCATGTCTGTTATCCTGCCGACTAGCTCTTGATTGAAAAAATTCCCAAGTCTGCCGAAAAAATATCCGGCAGCGCCCGCTACGACCGCCAAATCCATTAGTTGCAAAAATTTAATCTTCTCTCTTTTGCAAAACCACCAAGCAGCTAACACAAATCCGGCGATAGCACCATGATAGCTCATACCACTTATGCCGACAAATTCGCCATTTTTGTATGGATTAAAAATCTCCCAAGGGTGAGTTAAATACCACGCGGTGTTTTCATCATAAAAGAGTATATAGCCCAGTCTAGCGCCCAAAATAACGCCTATTTCAACCCACACGAAAGCTCTGTCGTATTGGTCTAGCGTGAATGGGAGCTTGTCTTTTTTCACCAGATATCGACCAAGAAGATAACCGCTAAGAAG
>JAUPLZ010000078.1 GCA_030836705.1 Campylobacterota bacterium | reverse complement strand
TTTGAAAATGCAGAAAAAAACTGTATGAAATATACAAAAAAAGTAGAAAAAATGCGTAAAAGAGCACTTAAAGAGTGCAAAGACCTGTAAGAATATCAACTCTAAAAGTAGTAGTGATTGTTACACCACTACTACTTTTAGGACTTACCTAAACTTATGCAATAAAGACACTATAAATAGACTTGTTTAAACAATTTTATAGTCCATAAAATTGTATTATAACTCGAGAACATCTTCGATGTTGGTTTTGATCAAGATAAGATTTAAAAAGCGGCAAATGCTTTTTTCTGTCTATAAAATCTTTTCCTTTTACGGGGCTACCACTTTGAAACATTTTAACTTCCTTTATTCAATGGTATAAAAAATTGTATCTCAATATATATAAATTTTATATATAGGTTTTTTATTTTATCCATTTTTATCATTCCGTTTGCTGTTATGGGCGGAATTAATCACCTCTTTGATAAAATAAAACAAAAATATTTTTACAGGAAATCAATATGGCACTTAAAAAAGGCAGAGCTTGGAAATTTGGAAAAGATATAGACACGGATGTGATAATTGCCGCTAGATATCTAAACACTTCAAACCCAAAAGAGCTAGCAAGACATGTGATGGAAGATTCTGATATTCCCGATTTTGCTTTAAAAGTAAAAGAAAACGACATAATCATCGCTGACGAAAATTTTGGCTGCGGTTCTAGCAGAGAGCACGCACCGATAGCGATAAAAGCTTCCGGCGTTCAAGCCGTTCTTGCAAAAAGCTTTGCTAGAATTTTTTATAGAAACGCTTTTAATATGGGACTTGCCATTTACGAAGTGGCAGAAACCGACAAAATAGATACAAGCGATGAGCTTGAAATAGATGCGCGAAACGGCATTATAAAAAACCTTACAAAAAACCAAACATACACATTCAAACCGATTCCGCCGTTTATGCAAGAGCTGGTAGAAGCAGGCGGTTTAATACAATACGCACAAAAAGAGATGGGATTATAAAAAATGAGCAAAAAGTTTAATATCGGCGTAATCAAAGGCGACGGCATCGGTCCTGAAATCGTAGATGAGGCAATAAAAGTCTTAAATGCAGTGGCAAAAAAAGAAAATATCGAGTTCGCCTACAAAGAGTATCTAATGGGCGGAGCTGCCATCGACGCCACAGGCGTGCCGCTTCCTGAAGAGACTATAAACGGCGCAATCAATAGCGATGCCGTGCTGTTTGGCGCTATCGGCGGTCCAAAATGGGATAATCTTCCAAGAGAAAAAAGACCAGAAACAGGGCTTTTAGGAATTAGAAAAGCTCTAAACACATTTGCAAACATAAGACCGGCAATCGTTTACGACGAGCTTGTCGATGCCAGCACTCTAAAACCAGAAGTTGTAAAAGGCGTTGATTTGGTGGTAGTAAGAGAGTTAACCGGCGGGCTTTATTTTGGCGAGCCAAAAGCAAAAGAGGCGACAAAAGCTTATAACACGATGGTTTATACAGTAGATGAGGTAAAAAGAATCGCAGAAGTTGCTTTTAATATCGCGATGAAAAGAAACAAAAAAGTCTGCTCGGTAGACAAAGCAAATGTTCTTGATGTAAGCCAGCTTTGGAGAGAAGTAGTTATAGAAGTGTCAAAAAACTATCCGGAAGTTGAACTAACTCATATGTATGTCGATAACGCCGCAATGCAGCTTATAAGGAACCCAAAACAGTTTGATGTAATCCTAACAGGAAACATTTTTGGCGATATTTTAAGCGATGAAGCAAGTATGCTTAGCGGCTCTATAGGACTTCTTCCAAGCGCATCGACCGGCGGAACAACAGGAATATACGAGCCAATCCACGGCTCAGCGCCTGATATCGCAGGGCAAGGCATAGCAAACCCGATAGCTACCATCGCAAGCGCATCTATGATGATAAGGTTTGAATTTGGACTAATAAAAGCAGCCGATAGAATAGACAACGCCATCAAAAAAGCACTAAAAGAAGGTTACAGAACAAAAGACTTATCTGCTTTTGATGCAAAAATTATTTGCAATACAAAAGAGATGGGCGATGTTATAGCAAAATTTGCGTCCGAGTAAAAAATGATAAAAACCGCTACACTTGCCGCCGTATATGAATCTCAAGGGCTAAAAGATGATGCTCTAAAAATATATGAAGAGCTTTTGAAAAAAGACCCCCAAAACAAAGAGGCAAGGATTGCGGTAAAAAGACTAAAAGGCATAAAAGAGAAATATTCAGGCGTCAATAAAGAGATGTTGGATTTTTTTATACAGATGAATACAGAGATTGAATACGCTGAATTTGAAAGATGGTTGATATTTGAATAAAGGCATAGCATGGAGTTAAAAGATGTTGTTTTATCGGTTCTCTCCGATATTCAAAACACCGAAGAAGAGCAAAAAAAAGCTAATTTAACTATAGAAAAAAACAAAAAACAAGAGATAAAAACAAAACAAGTCGAATATAGCGTAAAAAACAGCGAGGAAGAGTTCTTAAAAAAATTAAAAGAGAGAGTTCTTGTCATGTTTGAAGGCTTTAGCTCTCCAAATAACAAAGATATAGAAAAAAAACTAGACCTTACCGTAAATTTTTTGGAGTATCTTTTGTCCCTGACCGACGAGCGGCTAGATGCTATCAGCAAATACAAAAAGTAGTGATTTTAAGGTCAGCGAAAAACATCAAAAAGAGTATGAAAAACTAAAAAATTTTCTTTTTTTACACACAAAAAGAGCCTATTTTGTAGGCGGGTGTGTAAGGGATTTTTTTCTTAATACTTCAAGCAACGATTACGACATAGAGGTTTATGATATAGACGAAAAAAAATTCTCGTTTCTTATGGACGAGCTTGGAGCGAAAAAAATAGGCAGAAGTTTTAGCGTCTACAAATGGAGTGTGTTTGATATTGCACTTCCTAGAACCGAGACAAAAATATCAAAAGGTCATACCGCTTTTAGCACACAGCTTGCAAGCGATGAAAAAACTGCTTCAAAAAGGCGTGATTTTACTATAAATGCTATCATGATTAATATTTTCTCGCTTGAACTGCTTGATTTTTGGGGCGGCATAGATGATATAAAAAATAAAACCATAAAATTAATAGACGAAGAAAAATTCCAAGAAGATTCGCTAAGAGTGCTTCGCGCCATGCAGTTCGCCTCGCGGCTTGAGTTTAAAATAGAAGAAAAAACTATCCAAACATGTCTAAAAATACCGCTTAGCGACTTATCAAAAGAGAGAATTTTTTTGGAATTTCGCAAGATGTTTTTATCAAAAAATTTAATTTTTGGTCTTTACTACGCCATAAGGCTAGATATATTAAATAAGCTTTTTGAAATTTGCATAAACTTTAAAGAGTTTTTAACACTTTCAAAAAACATAAAAAAAGAGATGATTTTTGTAGATAAAAGCAAAAAAGAGTATTTCTTTCTTTATAACCTTTATAATGCTTTACTGGTTGATTTAGAGAGTATGCTTGAAAAATTACAGGCGCCAAAAATATATCAAAAAGAGCTGCTTCACCAAAAAAGAAGACCAAAACAAACAAGCAAAAAATTTCTAAGTGCGCTTTCATTGCACTTTCCGATTAAATATTGGCTAGGAATCAATAAAAAAATCAAAATTGAGTCTCAAAAACTAGGTATCTACGAAAATTATTTTAAGCATGATATAAAAATAGAAAACATTATAAAAGAC
>JAUPLZ010000077.1 GCA_030836705.1 Campylobacterota bacterium | reverse complement strand
TTTTTGGCGACTTTATAAATTGCAACACCTGTTGCGCCTGTTTTGATTGTATTTTTAAACCATCCCGCGTTAAGCGATGAAGATACAAGAACAGCTGAAATAAGCAGCGTGAAAATTTTTTTAAACATTTATTTTCTCTTCCACAATTCAAGAGATTTTCTTATAAAAACAACCGTGCTTTTAACCTCGTCAAGATGCCGCGCTGCAAAATCGCTAAATTCTATTTTTTTCTTTAAATTTTTTATAGTTTTAATTTCCTGAGGAAATTTATTATTTACCTCACCGCAAAACAGCTCCTCAATCTCAAAGAGAAGCTTGTTTAGTACCGTTAATTGCGCTGCTTTAGTCATTAAAATCCTTTATTGCATATTTAATCTTAAGTTTTTCTGCCCAAACTCTTCTTGAAACCGCGCACTCATAGCAGCGCTCTCAATATGGCATCCGCGTGCTATATCAGCAACGCTCCCCTCACTAAGCGCCTTAAGCGCATAAATCTCTTTTATAATCGCCTCTTTTGCTTCATTATCATATATCGCAAAAAGATCGCCGACAAAAGCACGATAACTCTCTCTAAGATGCAAAATCTCTTTTGCCTGCAAATCCCCGCTAAAAGAAGATACAACCTCTTTAAAAAAACTATCTATCTCAGCTATAGAAGAGGAGGCAGAGAGAGTAGCATCCCTACTAGAGACATCAACTTTACTCTCAACATTTATCTCTCTATCATCTACTTTCTCCAAAACAGGCTCAGCCACAACCTTCGCCTCTTTACTCTCTCCTAAAAGCCCGATTTTATCTCTATTAATGACAAAACCTTTGGCAATATTAGAGTAGTATCCAATCCCCTCTTTTTTCAAATAGGCAACAAAATCTTTAAATTGTTCTTTACTCAAGTTATCATTTATAGTAAAAATCTTAATACTCTCTCCGGTATCCGTTCGAGTAAAATCCTTAAGCTCGGCAGATTTTAAAAGCAGAGAAAAATCTAAGGCACCTGAAACAGCACCACTCTCACTCTTGATATTTAGCTCTCTATCTCCACTATTTTTATCCCTCTCTCTGCTCTTTATCTCACTTACAACGATTGAACCATCTGATTGATATATAACATTTCCGAAAGCTTTAACCAAATCACTCATTACTGTATTGATATCGTCATTGTCTTTGGCTCTGACATTTCCGTTAAAGAATACAGCGACATACTCATAACCACCCATTCCAGCGTCAGTAGATTTTTTCTCTACTCTAAAAAACTGAGGGTCTAATATACTTAGTTCCGCATCCTTAATTACTTTTGTTACTGAAGCAACAGTAGGTTTTTTACTCTCGCTGGCAACCACAGCAGGATTCTTGCTCTTAGCACTACTCATAACACCATTTGCACTCTCCAAAAACTCTTTTGAAGGCTTAAAATCGTTAATGCGGCGACGGCTAATAGAATAGTTGTTGTAAACTACTTTTTTCAGATACTCATCATTATATTTTAATGACAAATCTTCACTATACTTTTCAATCTTAGAGGATAAAACATCACTATCGCAACCCTTAAGAACAGCAGTTAAATCTTTTTTAGAAAAAATCGGTTTTCTTAGATTTGTCAAATTCGCAACAACGGTCATATCCTCTTTAAACTTCCCATCAAGCTCAACCTCGCTGCTTTTAGCAAACTTTATCAACTCCTGCTTAAAAATAACCTCCGTTGCTCTATCGTAAAAAGCCTCTGAAATGCCATACCACTTATTTAAAATAGCCGTATTTGCAAGGGAGGAAATTTCACTTTTAGCATTAGAATCAATTCCTAAAAGCTTAAGCCCATATTCATGAGAGGACTTATCCCCTCTTATATATTCAAGAGCAAGCCCGCAAACAGCACTCTCAAACTTTTTCGGCTCAATCGCCTCAAAAACAGCTTTGGACTTCGCATAGACATCAGGCACAATATCCGCATATTGCGAAAGCATATGCCTAAAAAACCAATCTTTAGTAAAAATCCTTACATTGGATTCCGAACTCTCATTTAAAAGAGCCGCAAAATCCAGGCTCTCCATAGAGAGCGCAATTTTTGAACGGCTTGCGCTATCAAAAACATTTCCAATTAAAGAATATTCACCACTCTTTCTTGCTAAAACAGCAAAAAAATCTATCACATCTTTGCTTACAATAGCATCTTTACCTATTGTAGGATAAGGGCAGTAGCCATTTATCTTATCACCCTTTTCATAAAGCTCCTCATAGGTATCAATAGCTAAATACCCATGCCTTAATCTCTGATCCCTATTTGCTATCGTACCCATAACCCAGTTAATCTTAACACCGCGCTTAGAATTCTCAAGCGCGATGTAATCATCTATAAGCTCATCAAGCGAGATGTTCGTCACGCGCCCATCTCTTATCGCCCCGCTAACCGCTAAAAAATCTTCCGCGGTATATTTCTCAAGCCCCTCTCTTCTTATATAAGAAATAGAGCGGGATAAATTCTCTCTTGAAAACTCACCAAGAGTGGTTTTTTCAGCAATAAAATCAATCTTATCCTCAAAATTGAGAAGATTTTGAAAAGTGGAGTACATATATCCCAACTCTTCAATAGTTCTATTTTTTAAATCAAAATAAATTCCCTTGTTTTCTACATAAAAATCAAGAGATTTTGAAAGCCCGGAGGTTTTAGAATTTGCAGACATTATCTCAAAAAAATTCTCTTCCGTGGCATCAAAATCCACCCCAAGCTCCTTTTTAAGACTAGAGACGGCCAAGGCATCTCCAATTTTCTGCGCCTTTAAAAGCTCTAAAACTTCTTTGAATTTTGACTGATAAAGAGTGTAGCTAACTTCTCCTGCTCTAGCAATAAGCTCCGCATCATTGGAGTAGTATGCGCTCTTACTGTTAGGAACTCCGTCATAACTATTATAGCTGCCAAGCAGATATGTCAGCTCATCTCTATTTTCAATTTGACCTGTTAAGTCAATGTGATGTGTAAGCTCATGAATAAAACTAAAAGGGTATCGTATATCAACGATAACCTGATTCATATTTTCGGCAACGCCGTCTAGGTTTCTTCCTTCTTTGAAATAGATACCGTAGGCATTATGCCTTCCCAAATAACGAACCTTAAAAGTATATGCCTCATTAGTCGCAATATTCGCACCCTCAATCTCTTTTAAAAGAGCAGTAACTTTTTCTAAATCACTGTTAGAGTCAAGCTCAACATGCTTTATACTGCGAATATTGCCAAGGGTACTCATAAATTCCGAAGGAATTGCGACTCTCTGCGGGTTCTGCAAAACAACAGCCCCGCTATTTTCATCTAAATTAGAGAGAACTAAAGAGTCTCTCTTAATATCATTTGCTCTAGCATTCGCCTTGCCCGATATCTCTTCTAAAATTGTTTTCATCTTTGTATCAGACTCAACAACGGAAATCTCTTTTTTTGCCTTTTCAAGAGCAAATGAAATTACATCTGCAATTTGTCCTCGCTGCCCAAAGAGTCTCGCATAATCATACTTGTTGTTTTTATCATACGCACGATCCATTGCATATGTTAAATCTTTTAAATTATTTTCCACGGAGTCGAAAATTTCATCCTTCATGTAGCCGGCGTACAACCCCGTAGTCGCTTTAGACAAAAGCTCTTTAGTTGCCTTAAGAATCTCTGAGCGAGAAGAGGAGGAAAACGGTCCGCCATTATAAGACGCCCAAAACTTATGCCCCTCTTTTTGAAAACCAAATCTTCCAAGTTTAATCTCTTTTTTCGCACCATCCGTAGTGATAATTTTCTCTAACGGGTGATTCTTCTCTGAAAGCGTAATAGCAATGCTCTCAAAAAGCGCTGCCGAATCATTTATATCTGACTTTATCGCATCTATGATATTAACAGGGGAATCAATCTCTGAAAGGGAGTCTATATTTGAATAAAGAGGTAAGTCGGGTAAATCCGCTGCCAAAAGATAATCCCGATACTTATTAATCTTATCCAAATGCGGTTTTAAATCTTCAAGTGTGTCAATCATGACGAAATCCTGATTATAATTTTATTAATTATAAGAAGATTATAATAAAAAACCACTTAAATAGGAAAAATATTAAAGACTGATTATTGAGGTTTTAGGTGTCTCAGACTCTTTAACTAATGCTTCAATTGCGGAAGTTCGTTCATCACTACTCATGGTGTCTATTGACAGCAAGTTTTTTGCTCTTTGGATTTCATCATTAAAAAAATCTCTGTTTTCTTTAATGTACTCTCTTGCTTCGTTTTTAGCTTCATCTATAGCTTCTATATCCAAATCACCATTTTCATCTAATTTTAAAAAATTAGCATAAATGCTTTTTTCTAAGAACTTATGCCCATCCGTTCCATCATATTCTTGATAAATAGAATATTCTTCTCTTGATATTTTGTCAAAATCAAGCATTTCTATTTTTAATGGCTCAGAATGAAACCCAAATGTGTTAATAACCTTATCAAATTCACTAAGCCCATCAACATCAAAAAAATATCTGTCATTTAACATGACAACGACATGGCAATCTTGCCATTCAACATCGCCATCCTTTTCATAATCATCTAGCTTAATCAACCCCCGAACAAGAGCTATTTTTACATCAGGAAGAACAGATTTTAACTCTTCAAAAAGAACATCGGCAAATTCAGGGCAGTCGCCAAAATTAAACATAGACTTATCTATACTCATCTTTTTATCCTCTTAATTCTCTTTTTTAAAATCTTCACAGGAGTATCTATATGGAACTTCACGAGCTTTTTTCAATACACAAACAAGAGTTTTTTTATCTTTAAAAGCTATCCTTGAATGTTTGCATTTTAAGCAGATATCATCCTTATCTTTGTTCATCTTATTATTCCCTAAAATTCAAAACTACAGAAACCCTTTAAACAGCAGTCAAAAAAACCGCTATTGAAAAGATTTTAATATATCGGCGGCAAAAACCGCCGAAAACTAACCCTATCCCTGCGAAAGGGAAGGAGTTTTAGAGCCGGACATTTTACGCACCTCTTCTGAAACAGCATCGGCGCTCACATTACCGGCACCCGCCGCTATATCAGCTACGCTCTCTTTTTTTTTACCAGCCTCAGCCGAAGCATCCTCTTTTTTCATCTCATACCCGCCCGCGGCAACAATAGCCTCTTTAGTAAGCGTCGCATTTAAGAATTTGCTTATACTCTTCT
>JAUPLZ010000009.1 GCA_030836705.1 Campylobacterota bacterium | reverse complement strand
TTTTCATGTGCGGCATAAGATATACCCGACAAATGAATCAAATAATCGGGTTTAATTTCATTAAACACATTTTGTATATCTTTTTTTGCGGTAATATCACACTTATATATTTTAATATCTTCAGTAAAAAGTGAAGTGCCGTACACATCATATCCATTATTTTTTAGATGGTATGAAAGGTGTATCCCCGTAAAACTATCTATACCTGTTATTAAAACTTTTTTCATTCTAGAAGCTAACCCCTGCTTCATTTCGCCTCAAATCTGCTTTTACCATCATCGCACAAAGCTCTTCTAGGCTACACTTCGGCTCCCATCCAAGTTCATCTTTTGCTTTTTGAGGGTTACCGATAAGAAGCTCGACTTCGGCAGGTCTGTAAAATTTAGGATTTACTTTTACTACCGCTTTGCCCGTAGCTTTATCGATGGCTATTTCGTCTTCATTTTTGCCTTTAAATTCAAGCTCTATCCCTACTGCTTTAAATGCCATTGTCACAAAATCTCTTACCGTCTCTGTTCTGTTTGTAGCCAGTACATAAGTGTCGGGCTTTGAAGCTTGAAGCATCAAGTACATTCCCTCTACATAATCTTTTGCAAATCCCCAATCCCTCTTAGCATCCATATTGCCAAGCTCTAAAACATCAAGTTTACCGAGTTTTATTTTTGCTACACTATCGGTAATTTTACGAGTTACAAATTCTCTGCCTCTTAAAGGCGATTCATGGTTAAATAATATCCCGCTGCATCCGAAAACACCGTAAGATTCTCTGTAGTTTATAACCATCCAGTGCGCATAAAGCTTTGCTACACCATAAGGACTCCTAGGGTAAAACGGTGTACTCTCTTTTTGCGGTATCTCTTGAACAAGCCCAAACATTTCAGATGTGCTTGCTTGATAAAACTTTATTTTTGGATCTACTATGCGGATAGCTTCAAGCAGGTGTACGCATCCAAGCCCTGTTATGTGGGCAGTTGCAAGCGGCTGTTCAAAAGAGACGCCGACGAAACTCTGAGCTGCAAGGTTATATATCTCATCCGGTTTTATATCTGAGACCATTCTTATACTGTTTGCCTGATCGGTCAAATCATACTCTAAAAGGTGTAGATTTGGATGATTTAGAATTCCCAACTCCTCAATTCTCCAAAAGTTTACAGAAGATGTTCTTCTATAAGCCCCATAAACTTCATAGCCTTTTTCCAAAAGCAACTCTGCCAAGTATGCTCCGTCTTGCCCCGTAATTCCGGTTACTATTGCTTTTTTCATTCTTTAATCCCATTAACTTCAAACATAAACTCTGATAGCTGATTTTTAGCATATTCATACGAAAAATATTTTTTACAATTTTGCAACCCTTTTTGACTATACTCTTCTAATTGTAAATTATTTTCATACAGTTCTGCCACATCATTTGCAAAACTATTACTGTTGCTAACTTTCATTATTTTATCAGCATCTTGTATCCCTTCTGCTCCGATAGTTGTTGTCACAACAGGAACACCACGATACAATGAATCTATAATTTTACCTTTTACACCTGCACCAAATCTTAAAGGAGCAACAACTAACTTGCATTTGCTATAATAATCTTCTAATTTTTGATCATCTACAAAACCGGTTACTACAATATGTTCATTTGCAAGCTTTAAAATTTCATCTGTCGGTTTTGAGCCAATTATATAAAAACAGATATTTGGCAACTTTGCTTGTATATGCGGCCAAATATCTCTTGTAAACCACTCTACCGCATCAACATTGGGTTCATGTGCAAAACCGCCTATAAACATAATATCTTTTCTCTCATCTGCCTTATAGGAAATATCTTTAAAAGAGTTATATAGATACAAAGGTATCTGTTTAGTTTTTATCGTTGAATCTTCTTTAAAAACTTCTTCAACCTCTACACTTGAATAAAAATATGAAATATCACTATTTTTCATAAGCTTTAATTCTAACTATTTCATATAACCGCTATCGTCTAAAGTTTTTTTACTATGTTTTATTTCAGACTCTCTTTTTTCTCTTAAATAGTGTAAATCCACAGGAAAATATATGATTCTAGAGTTGGTAACTTCTTTGATAAAATCAATATATTTGACAGCTATATGTGGGCGAGAAAGGATAATGTAATCAAAATATCTGCCATTCTCGCTTAGCCATTTTTTCCAATTTTTCAAATACCAAACACCGTGAAGAACTTCCATCTTTGACTGAGTCAAAGTATCAAAATACGGTTTATCTGGATATTGATAAAAATTATCTCCTATAAAATGAACATTCATACCTGAATCCACAAACATTTGCAAATACTGAAAAGTCGCCTTTGAGCCTGCATCTTGATCATAATGAGGTATATAATGGTCAATAAAAAGAATATGTGGTTTTGCCATACTTCTGTCTCTTGCTATAAAAACATTTGTACCATTTTTAAAATGCTGTTTTAATGTTGCTTTCCATTTATTGAAAAATTTTTCTTTATTTTCTACTTGATGTTTTTTTATTCCGCTTTGCACATCCGTTCCATTGGAGATACCCTCAAAATGCACAACAACAGATTTTGGCTGAAACATTACCTTATAGCAGTGTTTTCTTACTTCAAATGCCAAATCTGCATCTTCATAATACGCAGGCACATATCGCTCATCAAAACCGCCTATTTCATTCCATAATGTTTTTTTTATCATTATGGAAGCACCTGAAATATAGTCAACTTCTTTAACATAGTTATATTCAGATTTTGTAGGGTCATCAAACTTACCGTAGTTCCATCCGCTTGCATCATTCCAAACAATCCCGCCTGCTTCTTGAAGCCTGCCATCCGGATATACAAGTTTTGAGCCGACCATACCAATCTTATCATCCGATTCTATAAGTTCAACCAAGGAGCTAAGCCAATGCGGCTGAACTTGAGTATCGTTATTTAAAAAAAGAATATATTTACCGTTTACATATTTGGCTGCATTGTTACAATTTAGCAAAAAACCAAGATTTTTCTCATTGCGAATATGTTTAATATTTTTTATATATTTATCTATATTAACCGTTTCATCCGTAGAAACATCGTCGGCAACTATAATCTCATAAGGAACCAAACCACTGTTTCTAACAATAGCGCCGATACAATTATAAGTATAATGCCATTGATTGTAAACCGGAACAACTATGGTGACTATCGGGTTTTTACTAAAGGGAATAAATATATTTTTATAATTTTTTGTAGTTACAATATCAAGCTTTAAAGATTTGTTTGATGTTGCATCTATCGTATAAAACAATTTTTCCTTTATTAAAGAAAAGTTACCCTCTTTTAAATGATGCAGTAGCTTTTTAAAGTTTGATATATTTAGCACTTTTGCCATGTCTATAAAAGAGTATAATAGTTTAGTTTCTCCAAATATATTTTGCTTTATTTTTCTTAATAATATAGCAAACTTCCAAGCTCTTGAGTTTTTTATCTGCGATAGTTCATTTTTTAGTGCTAAATCTATTTGCTCTAGTCTATAATTTGCTTCTTGTAGGATTTGATTTTTTTCTTTTAAGTCATGACTTTCATCTTTCAATATCTTTAATTCTTCATTTACTTTACTTATGTTGCTATAAAAAGTTCTGTATTCGTCATTGCTATATTTTAAAGCATCAAATTTCTCTTGCTTTACATCGTTTAAGTTTTCATCATAAAGTACTGCTATTTCTTTTAAAGTAACTCTAAGACCCTTTGGTAAATTAAATCCATAAATATTATTATGCTTAAGATCTGCCTCTAAAAAATTATTTACATCATTTTTGTGTCTATTGTACCTCTCAAAAATATCTATTTGCAAAGCTTCACTTAAAGCTTTTATGCTTTTTTCCGTATGATTTATAAGCTCATCAAACTTTAAAAAAAATCTTTCATATTTTCTACTATAAAACTCTGCATATAAAAAATAGTTTAGCCACAATGCCACACTTTTTTCAACGCTAAATCCATTTCTTTTTTCTAAAGACTCGGCAACTTCTAAAGGGTTTCTGTACGGAAGCACTATTTTCATATCTATATCTAGTTCATTTAATGCTTTTTCGTACAAGGGAAACAGATAGCAGATTCTAGGGTCTTTTATGGCAAACAATGAGCTGTTTCCAAACTCTTGCTTTAAAATATTTTTTAACTCCTCTTTATCGCTTTGGTCTATAAGCTGTTCTTTTTCATCATAGTCAAAAAATATATCATCCCATGAACTGTTTATCTTTCTTAGTAGCTTATCATCAAAACGCATCAAATACGCATTTTCAAAAAAACCTTTTTCATTTTCTTTTAAAGGCCCTAAAAGTTTACTGCCCAAATCAATATCTAGATATTGCAAAACACCCGTAAGCGCTGAAGTACCGCTCCTGTGCATACCAAGAACCAAGATACATGTTTGTTTCACATCAATTCCTTTTTTTTCATTATCATTGTAGTTTTTCCAACGCTTCTATAACAAAGTCTAAATAATAATTGTCTTCCATAAATGAATCTATCAGTTCTTGTTTTAATTTAGGTTCTATATTGTTTATCAAATCTATAATGATAGTTTCAAAGCCATCTAAATCTACATGTATAATTGTCCACACTATATCTTGAGCTATTCCGAAATACTCATGTGTTATTTGATTTCTAAAATCAACCACTTCCTGGTATTGACTTTTTAAAAGCTTATCTCTGAGTAGATATTTAGAAGCTTCACCAACGATTTCAAACTCCCTAATCACACTATCCCATGCTACAAATTCATGAAGTAAGTCTTGTACTTTGTCAAATTTGCTTGATACTTTTTTGATTTTTTGTATTGCTATAAATATATCAAAAATGAACAACTCAATATTTCTATCGGTTTTATTTATATCAAACATATATAAAGTCTTTTTTTATTCTATTTTTAATAAAAGTTTTCATAGACTCAAAAGTACCTATATCTACTTCTTTATTTAAACTCTCTTTCAAAAAGTATTTTGCACGAATCAAATCAAATCCACTTTTGATATGCATCTTCAAAACAGCTATATCAACATCACTTTTTTCGGTATCCAACCCTTTTGCGACGCTTCCAAACACGGCAAATTCTTCTATGCCATACCTTTCTTTCAAAATAGGTTTGAGCTCTTTTAGTTTATTGATAATTTGATGATTCATTTTTGCTCTCCTTTAGAAGATTTGCTGTATATTTTAGCAAATTACTGCTTTGTACTTATCTAAATGCAATTTTTCATTTTCTTTTAAAGATCCTAAAAGTTTACTGCCCAAATCAATATCTAGATATTGCAAAACACCCGTAAGCGCCGAAGTACTGCTCCTGTGCATACCAAGAACCAAGATAGATGTTTGTTTCACATCAATTCCTTTTTTTCAATC
Organism: Campylobacterota bacterium; assembly: GCA_030836705.1. GTDB lineage: Bacteria > Campylobacterota > Campylobacteria > Campylobacterales > SZUA-545 > JAUPLZ01. The sequence goes on along the minus strand of JAUPLZ010000009.1, from coordinate 1,691 downwards.
TCTATAACTTCACAAACTTTGGCAAAAAGTTTCTCCGTAAAATCAAGAACATCTTTTATCTCTTCTTTTGGTGGCAAAGAGTAGTTTGGATTTGGATATCTGTCTTCTTTATAGTAATCTGTTGCTATTCGCAAATTTATAATTTCATTATCTTCTATTTTTATAAACTCATCTATAGTAAAATACAGTTTCACTAAATCATGCTCTTTTGGTATTTTTATATTTTGATATGCAAAAACTGATTTTAAAAGTTTTTCTAAAACCTGTTGCAGTTCAACACCAATAATATCTTCATAATGATTCACATTATACAAAAGCTTAGCTGTATCAAGGTTTTTCATGGCAAATGTAAGCCATTCTATTGCATAGGTTTTATTAGCCATAAATCTTGATACCTTTAGTTAATATTTCATCATAAAATTGGTCTTTGACATTTTTTATTCTATCTTCCATTCGTTTTGTACTATCTACAAACAGATCTATACCCAACAAATATTTTTTTTGCAAATCAAAAAGTCTTTTTTGTAGTTCTAGTTTGTATTCTCTCATGTTTTTTATCTCAAGATCATCCTTAATCAAGAACAAATCTATATCACTATCTTCGTTGGGAGTACCGTATGCATAGCTTCCAAAAAGAATGATTTTATCAGGGTTGAGAGGTTTTAGTCGCTCTACAATCAGTGGCTTTAGTTCTTCAAGATTTACCATAACCTATTCTCCGTTTTTTTTAATATAAATTGTACCATTTTAGTTAGTTTATTTATTTATTTCCATATGCTCAAATCCAAATCTATTATATTTTCCAAGCAGTTAATTTCTTTTTCATAAATTTTTGCTAACATTATTTTAGTATTTATACTCATTTTTTCATACTCATTTTGAAAAACAACTTTATTTTTAATATCTACTTTTTTATCTATTCCTAAAAAAGAAGTTATCTCATTAATATATTTTTCTTGATTTAAAACAAAATCTTCATATAGTATAAACTTGAACTGTTTTTTATGAAAATATTTAAAATATCTCATAATTTGTTCTGAATAGAAACCTCTTGAAATATAGCTATAATCAATCATTTCTTTATAATCTTCCAATCTATACATTTCATACATAATAGCTTCTTCAAATGTTAGATTTTCTCGCTGTCGTTTATTTGTCATATTGTAATGGCTATATGCTCTGTCTATTGGATTTCTCAATAAAACAATAAATTTTAATCCATCATGATTATCTGATATTTTTCTTATTCTTTGAGGTACTTTTTCAAAAAAAATATAAGCAGGAGTTATTTCTCCTTTTATTTGTTCTTTTTTTGCATTGGCAAAATGTTTTTTATACCAATCCAATCCCTGAATAAAATTTTTATCATTATCAAAAAAATGCAATTCTTTTTGCTCAGGCAAAAACAACTCTTCTATCTCTTTTAAATGCTCATATAGTAAAGTTGTTCCGCTTTTTTGAGCACCTATACATAAAAAATCAATCATCACAGACCTCAAACTGTGATATTATATTTACATTTCCTGTAAATACTTTATTCTCTATAGGTAATATTTTAAAAGAATATGCATCTATAATCCTATGTATATGTTGCTTATATGAACTTACTCCTATATTTAAATAATAATCTCCCTCATTAAATAAACAATTAAATTTCCATTTAACAAAAATTCTTTTTTCTAAAATACTTC
>JAUPLZ010000076.1 GCA_030836705.1 Campylobacterota bacterium | reverse complement strand
TGATGTTGACTCTGAAGAGAGTGCAAAAATAGAGGCTACAAATATGGCAAAAAAACTTCTAGTTAATCAAGTTACGGAAAATTTTGACATAGAGATAATTAGATGAAAGTTGCTATCGTACAGCTTCCTGGAACAAATTGCGAAAAAGATACAGAATTTGCATTTGAAACACTTGGATGCAAAAGCACTATCGTATGGCACAGCGAAACCACTCTTCCAAAAAAAACGGATCTTGTTGTTCTTGCCGGTGGTTTTAGCTACGGTGATTACCTAAGAAGCGGTGCTATTGCACAATTTTCACCTATAATGAATGCAGTTAGAGATCACGCTCAAAAAGGCGGCAGCGTATTAGGAATTTGCAATGGATTTCAAATACTTCTTGAAATGGGTCTATTGCCGGGTGCTATGAGGAGAAATGAAAATCTGCATTTTATTAGCAAGTATCACCATTTAAAAGTAGTAAACAACAATAATGTTTTTTTGAAAAAATTTAGTATCGGTAATGTAGTTTCTATTCCAATTGCACATGCCGAGGGAAATTACTATATAGAAAACGATGGTCTACAAAAACTTTATGATAACGAACAAGTTCTTTTAAAATATTGCGATAAAGACGGCGTTATTTCAAATCCAAACGGCTCACTTGATTCAATTGCCGGAATATGCAACACTCAAAAAACCATATTTGGTCTTATGCCGCATCCTGAAAGAGCGGTTGATTCGACACTGCATTCAACCGATGGAATAAAGATGCTAGAGGGTTTTCTTAGTATTTAATGAAAATATTTTTTATATTTTTTCTATTTACACTAACACTCCTGCAAGCAGAAAATGATGTTGTTCCTACAAAAGAGAAGCTTATTTTTCTAAAAAATAACTCCTCTTTTAGAGGTGCACATACCAATCAAATTCTTCCAGTCAGTGCCGAAATTATAATAGCGGATGATAATTTTGATTCTATAAGCAGTGAGTTTAAAGATACCGGTTATGGGATTGAAATTATTACCAAAAACCTAACTTGGCATCTTTTGGAAGAGAATACTTTTTTGCTTACCTACTATATAAAAGTAAAAGACGAGCAATTTAAAATCCCCGATATTTTAACCTCCGTTATCAAAGAAAACTCCGTTGTTGATAGTTTAATAATTACAGGAAAAGAGCTAAATTCAAAAAGGGTTCAAAAAAACAATCGTTTTTGTAATGTCGTAGCAAAAAAAATCATTGTCAAAAACCACAAAATAAGCAAGTACAATGAAGAATTCAATATACTTGCTCTTGAATTAGAAAGCACCATGGGGAATTTAGAAAACTTTTCACTCCCTTTCGCAAAAGAAGACGGAATAGATTGGATAAATATTGAACTGCCTACTACTAAAATATTTTATTATGGAATAATCCCTAATACAATCAAAACAATCGAGTTTAACTACTACAATCCAGGAACGGAAGAGTTTAGCAAAGTACAATTCGCTCTAGATTTTTCAAAATTTAGTGAAAAAACAAGCACGCAAATAGAAATAAATCCAAACAAGCAAAAATTCCCATATCTTAAAATTGCCATTATCTCATTTTTAACCATAGTTCTTTTGATTCTTTTTTTGAAAAAAAGAAAATATTTCTACTTTGCGGCAGCTATTTTAACGGTACTCTTTTTTATATACCTATCAAAAGGCGATACGATTATGATAAAAAATAAAACAAATATTTATCTATTACCGACTGAAAACTCATCTGTTTTTTATACTACAAGCTCCACACTAGAAGCAGAGGTGATAAAAAAAGAGAGTGAATATTATAAAGTTCTGCTGCCTGATGATAAAATAGGCTGGGTAAAGGAGAGTGATATTGTCAAAAATTAAAGCTTTTATTCATTATTTTTTTGGTTTTTTCTCAATTTCGATTACTATCATATTAATGTACATTTTTCCAAACAAATCAAGAGCGGTGAGGAAAGGCTGGGCGAAATATCAAACCGCAATGCTTGGCGCGAAGCTAAAAATCAATGGAGAGATTGATAAAGATGCCAAGTTATATATAATAAATCATCGCAGCATGCTGGATATTATTGCCATAGAGTCTTTTATGCCCAACGATCCATGCTGGGTTGCCAAACAAGAGATTACTGACATACCTTGGTTCGGAAGAATAAATCATGCCGGCAAAATGATTTCTATTGATAGAGAAGATAAAAAAGGGCTTATTACGCTACTAAAAGAGGTGAAAGAGAAGCTTGATAGCGGAAGGGTTATTATGATATTTCCAGAAGGCACAAGAAGTAAAAATGATAAGCTTCTTGAGTTTAAAGCTGGTGCAAAACTTGTAGCAGAAAAATACAATTTAAAAGTTCAGCCGATAGTCGTACACGGCACAGATAAAGTACTAGACACGCAAAGCCATTCAATAAATAGCGGTACCGTTTATATTACTTTTCTTGAAAGTTTTGTTGCACAAAAAGAAAATGATTGGTTTGAGGCTTCAAGAGTTAAAATGCAAGAAGAGTACACTAGGCTTTCGAGCCTTGCTTCCTAAGCCATCTCTCTAAAATAAGCTGGGCAGATATACTATCTAACTTTCCGTCTTTTTTGTGTTTAAAAACACCAGCCGTAAGCTCCTTTGCCTCACTAGATGAGCCATATTCATCCTGATAAAAAACCGTACCATCGAATTTTATAAGCGAGACAAAATGCTCTATTCGCCTTTTCATCTCATCTTCACTGCTGCCACCCTTAGGAAGCCCGACCACAAGTATCTCCATATTGTATTTATCGAGAAGTTTTTTCAAATCGCTACTTGCTTGATC
>JAUPLZ010000075.1 GCA_030836705.1 Campylobacterota bacterium | reverse complement strand
CTTCTATGTAGATTGTGTCGTTATCAAAAAGTTTTATAATGGCACTTGAATTTTTTTTCGTATGTATTTTATCGCCGGATTGGATTTTAATGCCTTTATCGGCTATAAGTTTTTTATTTGGATATTTTCGCTCAATGATAGTCTGGTTTTTTGATGCTATAACTTCGCCTAATACATATATACTGTTTTGAGAAAAGAGATTGCAACTGCTCGTTAAATAAAAAAAAGTAGCTATAATAATCCTCTGCATGTTTGTATTATATAGAAAAAGGTGTTTGTTGTGAGAATTTTTTTGATAATTTTTTTATTATTTGATTTTATGTGTGCAAGTGTGGCTAAAATAGTTTTAAAAGAGGGTGTTGTTAATATTATTAGAGATGATAAGATAATCGAAGCCCAAAAAGATATGGAGCTTTTTGTAGATGATGTGGTAAATAGTCTTGAAAAATCAAGAGTTCAGATTGTGTTTAAGGACAAGACTTTTGTGACGCTTGGAAAAAATAGCAGATTTTCTATAAATGATTATTTGTATGAAGAGAAAAAAGCAAGCATGAATCTTTCTTTTACAAAGGGTTTTTTTCAGGTTGCATCGGGAGAGATTGCAAAAATCGCAAAAGAAGAGTTTAAGCTAAAAACAAAAACCGCAACAATCGGAATAAGAGGGACGAAACTAGAAGGGCTTATAGAAAAAGAAAGAGAGACTATTAGCTGTTTAAGAGGCGCAATATGGGTTGAAGCCAATGGCAAGAAAGTTGCGGTAAATGAAGGCGAGACAACTATTGTTAAAAAAAATATGCCGCCGTCAAATCCAAAAAATCTTTTGATAAAAAAAGGGCTTGAGAGTTTTAGGGCAAATAAATTTGACGAAGCTTATGAGATATTTGGCAAATTAAAAGAAGCAGAAAATGAAAATCCAATATATTATTATTACCTAGGGAAGTCTGCTTTTATGCTAAAAAAATATGATAGCGCAATAGAGGCTTTTAATAGTGTTGTCAGGCTTGATATAGATAATGCCAAAGGTCATTTTGAGCTTGGAGTGGTTTTTTATGCGGTTATGGAGTATGGAAAATCGATAGATGAGTTTGAAAAAGTTTTAAAATTGAGTAATAAAGATGAGTTAAAAGAGACATATATTTTGAGCCTTTTTTGGCTTGGAAAGATATATTCTTTAGAAAATGACTATAAAAAGGCAAATGGGTATTTTGATTTGGTTTTGGAATTTGATTTGGATAATGAGTTTAGAAGTGTAGTTCTGGGTGAGATAAAAAAAATACCCAAAGAAAAATAAGGCTTAAAAAGATGTTAGACGGCTTGAAGATTAGAATCTTTTTAGTATTTTTTATATCATTGATTATTTTTTGCGCAACACTAATTACTGGATATAAAAAATATACAGAGCAATCAAGCAATTTAGAAAATTATCTCCACAAGCAATACGCCATACACGGGAATCTTTATAAAGCAAGAAGCGAGATTCTTTTGCTAGAAAATATGTTTTATAAAAGGGCAGAAATTAACGATAGCAGTGTATTTAAGGAGAAGATTGAGGGTATAAAAGATAGGCTTTCTACGGTCGGTGAAATGATGATTTTTAATAGCCGTTTTGCTCAAAACAACAATCAAGATACGATATTTTTAAAAATAAACCAAATAAAAAACTTACTTGATGCAAAGAAAAATTCAAATGCGCCTTGGAGTGACGAGTTGGAAATCGTAAAAAGAGAGTTTGATACTCTTGAGAGTATATTTTTGTATCTGCTTGATGATCAGCAAAAAACAGTTATAGAAGATATTGAAGGAGCAAAAATAAAGATCATTGCCTATTCGACTATTGTTATGGTGATTCTTTTTTTGTTTTTAATATACGCAGCTGCTGTTTTTTTAAAACCGATATTAAAATTAAATAAATATATTGAGGATTTTGCAAAAAACGAGTTTGATATAAAAAGACGAATCCCAATAAGTGATTCTGATATAGGAAATCTCGCGCAGAGTTTTAATAAGTTTTTGGACAAAGTTCAAGATATGGATGAGAAGCTAATCTTAAGAGCAAACGAGCTTGAAAAAAGAGTAAAAGAGGAAATCGGGAAAAATAGAGAAAAAGATGTTATTATGATTAAGCAGTCCCAATCCTCGGCAATCAGTGAAATGATAGAGAATATAGCCCATCAGTGGAGGCAGCCTCTAAATGCGCTTGGGCTTACAGTACAAGATATAGAAGATGCGTATGATTTTGACGAGTTAAACGAAGAGTATGTTAGAAACTCGGTAAGAAGAGCGATGGATATTGTAGAAAAAATGTCTAAATCGGTTGATAAATTTAGAGATTTTTATTTGCCGAAAATTGAACGGCGCGAATTTAGCATAAACAATACAATAGATGAGACTTTAAGGCTTTTTGACGCTGTTTTTAAAGAGAATTTTATAGTGGTTAGAAAAATATGGAGTGAAGATGTAACAACTATCGGCTATCCAAATGAATTTTCTCAAGTAATTTTTAACATCTTAAATAATTCAAAAGAGGCGCTAGTTGATTATCAAGATAAGCTAAATAGAGAGATAATAATAAAACTGACAAAAGACGGCGATTTGATAACTCTTCTGATAGCAGATAATGGCGGTGGAATCAAAACAGGGCAGATTGATAGAATTTTTGACCCATACTATACTACAAAAGAAAAAACAGGCGGGGTTGGTCTTGGGCTTTATATGTCAAAAACTATCATAGAAAAAAACATGGACGGAAAGATAAGTGCATACAATACACCAAAAGGAGCAGCTATCAAAATAGAGCTAAATAGCCTTTAGGCTAACTCTTTAAAAGCTTCAATATTTTGTCTTATTGCTTCAAAAAGAATTATTGAGACGGCATTTGATTGATTTAGACTTCTATACTCTTTTTTCATTGGGATTGTTATCATGCCTTCTTCTCTTTTTTGCATAAGCTCAAGCGGGAGTCCTGAATCTTCACTGCCAAAGTAGATAAAATCACCCTCTTTAAAGCTGATGTTAAAATATAGTTTTTCTGTTTTTGTGGTTGCAAAAAAGTGTCTTTCGTTTATCGGATTGCTTTTTAAAAACTCATCGAGGCTTTCCCAGACAATCAAATCTAAATCCTGCCAATAATCAAGTCCGGCTCTTCTTACTTTTTTTTCATCAATCTCAAACGGTATGGGTTTTATGATGTGGAGCCTAGCACCGACACTTACGCAGCTTCTGCCTATGGTTCCCGTGTTTTGAGGGATTTTTGGGCTTACTAAAACTATATTAACCACATAACGCCTTTGTTGTATAATCTCAAAAAAGTATTTTATCAAAGGCATACTATGTTTAAAATTTTTCCTATTAACGGCGGGATTTGTGCGGCAGATGGTTTTTTTGCCGACGGAGTTAATTGCGGGCTTAAAAAAGAGGGTTTTGATCTTGCGTTTTTTAGAAGTGAGGTGCCGTGTGATGTCGCGGCTGTTTTTACGACCAATAAATTTGCGGCAGCGCCAATCGTGGACGCAAGAAAAAAGATAGATAAAAAAAGCGACTTTATGCTTATAAATGCAAAAAACGCTAATGCTATGACCGGCGAAAGAGGAGTTGAAGATATCAAAGAGATTCTTTCAGATGTAAATTTTACAAACCCTTTGATGTGCTCAACCGGTGTTATCGGCGTATTTATGCCTGTTGAAAAGATAAAAGATGGCATAAAAAAGTTTGATTTTAATGCAAAAAATCCTGACAATGCAGCAAGAGCAATAATGACGACCGATAGATGGGATAAGCAAATAGCTTTTAGAGTAGAGCTTGAAGATAAGAGTAGTTTTAAAATAGGCGCTATGGCAAAGGGTGCCGGAATGATAGCTCCGAATATGGCAACAATGCTTTGTTATATTACGACCGATGCGAAAGTCCAAAGAGAAGAGCTTCAATGGCATCTTGAAAATACGCTTGAAAAAAGCTTTAATGCAGTAAGCGTCGACGGCGATATGTCTACAAATGATTCGGTTTTTATCTATGCGAACGGAAAGAGTGGTGCGTATTACAAAGAAGCTTTTGGCGAGGCGCTTAGAATGGTTATGCAGCATTTGGCGCTTGAGCTTGTAAAAGACGGTGAGGGTGCTACAAAATTGGTGGCGTTTGAGGTAAGTGGAGCTAAGAGTTATGAAGAGGCAAAAAAAGCGGCAAAAGCTATAAGCAACTCACTTCTTGTAAAAACCGCTCTTTTTGGCGAAGATCCAAACTGGGGAAGATTGGCGATGGCAGTCGGTGCGAGCGGTATAGAGTGTGATGAGAAAAAGCTTATTATCAAAATAGGCGAAGTTGAGTTGTACAAAGAGGGCGTAAATCTGATGAGCAAAGAGACAGAAGAAAAAGCCGCCAAAGTGATGAAAAAAGATGAGTTTAGAGTCACTTGTCATATTGGGCTAGGCGATGCTAGCTATACTGCCTACGGATGTGAC
>JAUPLZ010000074.1 GCA_030836705.1 Campylobacterota bacterium | reverse complement strand
GATCTCGAGATTTTACTGTGGTTTCCCTTTAAATATTCTGAAGGCGTGCTTATGCAATTAAAAACTGCTGGTTTACTAAATGATGGTGCTTCTAAAAGTAAATCATTAAAAGATTCTTCTTGCAAAGAATTTAGATTTCCAAGCACTCCATCAATATTTCTTACAATCGCATCACACATAACAAGCGACGGCAATTCGCCACCGGTTAGTATATAATCACCAATAGAAAAAACCTCGTCAGCATACTTTTCCACAACTCTTTCATCAATGCCTTCATATCTTCCGGAAATAAATACTATATGCTTTTTTTTTGAAAGTCTTATGGCGTCGCTTTGTCTAAATGGTTTACCGGCAGGAGATACAACAATTATGCAAGGAGTTTGTTGCTCTTTTTGTTTTAAATCATGAAGCAAGTCAAAAAATGGCTGTGGCATAAGAGTAAGACCGGCTCCTCCGCCTACTGCGTAGTCATCCACTTTTTTATGTTTGTTTTTAGTGTAATCTCTTGGATTTGTATACTCTATTGAAAAAAGCTCTTTCTCAATCGCTCTTGCTAAAATAGAATCTTTAAAATAGCCGTCTATTAACTCTTGAAAAAGTGTAATAAAAGTAAATTTCATGGCTACTCAAAAATCAAGAGCCGATAATATCAATAATCTCTAGTGCGCCGACAACTAGAATCATTTTTGCATCTAAATCTACTTTTAAAATTTTAGTTTTATTATAAGGAAGCAGAAGCCTCTTTACTTTTTTTCTTTGGACAATCTCCTGCGAGCACTGAATCTGCAAATGATCCTCAAGCGGATATCTCTCTATATCTTTAACTGTGCCTATAAAAATATCGCTTTCGTACACATCCAAGCCAACAATATCATACCAAAAAAACTCGCCTTCTTTTAATTGACACGACTTTTCTGATTGCTCTTTTTCGGCTAATAAAATAAGATTCACAAGCTTTGAAGCATCCTCTTTTGTATCATATCCAAAAAATTTAACTTCGTCTTTTTTAGCAGAAATTGATTCTATAGTAAGGACTCCAGCTTTTGTTTCATAGCTAGAGTTTTTTTTGAACTGTTCAGGAAAATCGGTTAAGTTGTGCAGCTTCAAAAAGCCTTTTAAACCGACTGTTTTGCCAAGCTTGGCTACTTCAATTACCATTTCCCTCTTCTATTATCTTAACAACAATTCGATAGCTTCTATTATCTTTTGCTTTGCAGCCAGAAATAAGTGTTTTTATAGCACTTATCATCTTGCCTTCTTTGCCTATTAATTTTCCGGCATCTTCTTTTCTTGCAAAAAGAAAAATCTCACTAAAGCCATCATCAACATCTACTCGTTCGGCTCTAATTTCTTCCGGATGGTTTGCAATAATCTTTGCAAAAGAAGCGATAAAATTCTCTACCATTAAGCTTTTTCAGCAAGCTTTTTTACTTTTTCAGATGGCTTTGCACCAACTTTTTCCCAGTATGCATTCGTCTCTTTATCAAGCTTAATAGAGTCAGTAGTACTCATTGGATCATGATATCCAATAGACTCAATCCAACCACCGTCTCTTCTTTTTCTGCTATCCGTTACTACTACTCTATAAAATGGTCTCTTTTTTTTACCCATTCTTGTTAATATAATTACTGTCATTTTTTTCCTTTATTTTTAATTGTTTAATTTTGAACTTGGGGCATTCATCTGTCCCATCATGCTTTGAAGGTTTTTTAAACCCTTTTTCCCTGAAAACTTCTTTGCCATTTTTGAAGCATTTTTAAACTGCTTTAGAACTCTATTGACCTGCTGATCGCTAAGTCCAGCTCCGGCAGCAATTCGTTTTTTTCTGCCTGCTGTAAGCAACTCCGGATCTTCTCTCTCTTTTTTGGTCATGGACATTATCATTCCTCTGATTTGCTTCATCTCTTTGGAATTTTCAAGATCCATATCGCCAAGCTGAGAGACCATACCGGACATTCCTGGAATCATACCCAAAATTGACTTCATGCTGCCAAGTTTTTTTACATTTTCCATTTGCTCTAAGAAATCATTAAAGTTAAAACCGCCTTTTTTGATTTTCTTATTAAGCTCTTTTGCCTTTTTCTCATCAATTACCGTACTAACTTTCTCAGCTAAAGACTCAACATCTCCAGCACCCAATAATCTACTTACAATCCTATCCGGTATAAACTGCTCAAGATCCGGCATCTTCTCGCCGACACCCACAAATCTTAATGGAACTTGAATCTGATTTGCTATACCGATAGCAACACCGCCGGTTGTATCTCCGTCAAATTTAGTAAGAACGACTCCGGTTATTCCGACTCTCTCTTGAAAAGTAGCTGCCGTTCTTACCGCATCTTGACCGGTAAGCGAATCTGCAACATAAAATATCTCATCAGGCTGCAGATTGGTTTTTAGGTTGGCTAACTCATTCATTAGCTCTTCATCAATAGCCAAACGACCAGCCGTATCTATCAATACGACATCAAAATGAGCACTTCTTGCCCTTTCTAGCGCCTCTCTTGCAATATCAATACTCTTTTTGCCGCTTTCATCACTAAAAAGCTCAACATCAATCTGCTTTGATATTTGTCCTAACTGCTCAACGGCGGCAAGTCTTTGAAGGTCACAAGCAACCATAAGAACTTTTTTATTTCTTTGCTTTAGAAAGTATGCTAGCTTGCCTACGGTTGTAGTTTTGCCGCTTCCTTGAAGACCACTCATTAAAACAACAGTAGGTGGTTTTCTTGAAAAAACAAACCCTTGAGGACCTTCTACGGTTAAAATAGCAGTAAGTGCATTTTGAAGCGCTTTTAGGAAATTATCCTTTCCTATACCGTTTTTCTTAGTTTCGAGATAGACTTCATTTATAAGGTCTTTGGTCACTTTATGATGCACATCAGCTTTTAGCAAAGACTTCTTTAACTCTTCAAGCGCTTTTTTTAGCGACTTTTCATCATCAAAAAATTTTATCTTGCCGACAGCACTCTTTATAGACTCTGAGATTTTACTAAACACTGGTAATTCAACCTTACGCTTTATTTAAACTCGAAAGTATAATAAAGCTTTTTTTAATATCAACTAAAAAATTTTTTAAACTCTTCCGGTTCATTTGCGGTTAAGTCATAATGAAATATTTTTATTCTATTTGAATGCAACATTATTCTAGATGCACTCATACCGCCGTATTGAGTATCGCCAAGAATCGGATGGGCAATGTGTGACAGATGAACTCTTATTTGATGCGTTCTGCCTGTTGCTATAATTGCCTTTATTTTTGTCCTTTTGCCACTAATTTCAAGAGGAAAAATTTCCGTTCTAGCACTTTGCCCGTGAGGACTTATTATGCTTTTTGCTTTTTTATCTTTGCTTGTTTTTATGGGATCGTCAATAACCATTTCTTCTGAAATAATTCCGGAAACAATAGCGATATACTCTTTATAAACCCTTTGATTTCTAAACTCTTCTATCGCTTTTAATCTAAACTCTTCATCTTTAACAAGCACCAAAACTCCGCTTGTGCCTTTATCAAGCCTGTGCAAAAGTTTTGCGTTAAATTTCTTTTCCAATGATTCACTAACTACCGAACTTGGTTTATTTACAGCAATTATCTTATCGTCTTCAAAAATTTTTTCTATTTTTTCTACATAAGAGACGACAAATCTGCTTTTTGGATTAACATCCGCTCTTGCTATTTTTATTTGCTTTCCGGCTACAAAAACCAAACCGTCGTCAATAAGTTGTTTTGCTTGCGAGTTTGAAATATTCTCTTGAACTGCAAGAAGTTTATACGCTTTTTCCAAAAAATTCCTTTATTAAATTTAAACCAGCATGGTCTCTCTTGCTCTCTCTTTTGACTCATATGGAGTCGCACTTATACACTCATCGTCAAAGCAAATAGTATAAGCTTCATTTTGTTTTGTTTTCGCATAGGTTAAGATAATTCTAGCAGCTATTTCTTTATCCTCTTTGGTTGCGGTTTTAGAAAGCAGACAAACAGGACCTATTAAATCTTTTGGCAAATGGATTTTATAAAATTTATTATTCTCTATCGCTTCTATTTTGTCATTATCTTCTTTATTTCTTCCGACAACCAATTTTGCTTTTTCGCTAATTCTAAAATGTCTTCCGTATTTGATAACATTTATATCTTCTACGCCAAAGCTATCGTACTTTATATAATCTTTTAGCTTTATAGCCATATATTCATCTGTCAAAAGACACCCGCCACCTGGGCTTTCAAAATACCCTATGCCGTATTTTTCTATAAGTTCGTATTGTCTTTTTCTTGATCTGCCTTCTATATCAAGCAGCTTTTCTCTATCTACCCATCCGTTTAGTTCAGGAATTGATGGCTCAAAAAACTTTGCACTCAACGGTCTTAAAACAAACCCTTTTAAACCGGAAAGCTCTTCTACTTTTATCATGGCATCTTTTCTCTGGCTCATCGGTCTTTCATTTAGAACTTCACCGCTTATGACAAACTGTGCGTCATATTTGTCCATGTACTCTTTTGCCCATTTAAACATATTCCCGTGACAATCTATACATGGATTAAAAGCGCTTCCGTAGCCGTGCTTTGGATTAAAAAGAACTTTTTCTATGTAGTCTTTTCTAACATCGGCTATGATAAGCTCAACGCCAACCTCTTTGGCTACTTTTTCTAAATGAGCTCTCCTATCAACTGCACTTCCAAGCCCAAAGTTAAAATTTACGGCTATTACTTCAATGCCTTGTTCTTGCATAACTTTTACGGCAAGCATACTATCAAGTCCGCCGCTAAACAAACAAATTGCTCTCATTCTTGACCTTACGAATAAAAATTTGTGATTATAGCACAACTCTGCAACTCAAAAAAGTTGAAAATTCTTGCTCAAAAATTATTTTTGTATGCTAAGATTCTGCGCTAAATTATTTCATAACAAAGGCGCAACAATGGTCATCAAGATCATTTTTTCAGACTTTTCAACCGTAGTGCTAAAAAGCCAGAATAGTGATTTAAGCAAAGAGCTCAAAGCTGCAGATAGCGATAATCAAGCAAATAAAATACTTGATAAATATAAAGAAAACTATGAAGTTATCGATGAGTCCGAAGGCATTAAAGATGAGTGCATTATTGACTTAAGAAAGAAAAAACAATCACAAACCAAAAAAATGCTAAAGGCGTTCGGCGGAAAACACAAAGGTTACTAAGAAAAAGGAGCTCTTTTTGAGCTTCTTAAAATCTCCGATTTGAAATCAGGTTTCTTCCAAAAACTTCTTTGCCAGTTTATTCATCTTTTCAACTAGC